>JALUZQ010000026.1 GCA_027011725.1 Sulfurimonas sp.
AAAAGATCAAAATCATTGCTGATGACTATGTTGACATGGATTTTGGAACAGGTGTGGTAAAAGTTACTCCTGCACATGACCAAAACGACTACGAAGTCGGGAAACGCCACGATTTGGAATTCATCACAGTATTTGATGAAAAAGGTATTTTAAACGATTATGCCGGAGAGTTTAAAGGCATGGAGCGTCTTGAAGCAAGAGAGCCGATTGTGCAAAGACTTCAAGAAGAAGGCTACATCGTCAAAATAGAAGACCATAAACACCAAGTAGGTCACTGCTACAGATGTAAAAACGTTGTTGAGCCATACATCTCAAAACAGTGGTTTGTTCGTAAAGAGGTTGCTGACAAATCTATAGAGAAGACAAACGCAGGAGAAGCACAGTTCTTTCCACCGCACTGGATAAACTCTTACAACTCATGGATGGGAGAGCTTCGTGACTGGTGTATCTCTCGTCAGCTTTGGTGGGGACATCAAATTCCTGTATTTTACTGTGATGATTGTGGACACGAGTTTGCTTCACAAGAGGATCATCCTGAATCTTGTCCAAAATGTGCAAGTAAAAACCTCACACAAGACCCTGATGTGCTCGATACTTGGTTTTCATCAGCACTCTGGCCGTTCTCGACTTTAGGTTGGGGCAATGGTGACACTGAGATGGACAAACTCTTTAAACCAGACGATATGAAAGAGTTTTATCCAAATACGCTGCTCATCACCGGTTTTGACATCCTTTTCTTCTGGGTTGCAAGAATGATGATGATGGGAGAGCACTTCAATGGGCAACTGCCGTTTAACCACATCTACCTCCATGCACTTGTTCGTGATGAGCATGGAAATAAAATGAGTAAATCTCGTGGAAATGTCATTGACCCGCTTGACACCATCAACAAATACTCAGCAGACATCCTGCGTTTCACACTTGCAATCAGTGCTGCACAAGGGCGTGATATCCGTATGAGTACAGACAAACTTGAGCAAAACCGTAACTTTACGAACAAGCTTACCAATGCTGCAAAATATCTGCAAATGAATGTTGACACTTTCCCTGATCTTTCAGGTTTTTGTGTTGAAACAGATCTTGGTCGTTACATGATGAGCCGTTTGAACTTTGCTACAAAAGAGGTACGTCACTATCTTGATGAGTATAAGTTCAATGATGCAGCCCTTACAATGTACAGATTTTTATGGAATGAATTTTGTGACTGGGGTATTGAACTCTCTAAAGCAGACAAAGATGCCATAGTAGAGCTTGGCGCTATCTTTAAAGAGGCCATGAAACTACTGCACCCTTTTATGCCGTTTATTACAGAAAAACTCTACCATGAACTCAGCGGCACGACACTCGAAGATTCTGAATCTATCATGATTAAAAAATTCCCTCATAAAGTAAAACAGCGTAAAGAGGAAGCAAAATTTGAGATCATCATGGATGCCATCGTCTCCATTCGCCGTGCGAAAGTGCTTGTCGATATGGCAAACCAAAAAATTGCAAAAGCCTATGTAAAAATAGACTCCCTCAGTGAGAAAGATAAAGAGATGATGCTGCCATTCATCGCAAAACTTGCAAAAGTTGACGAGGTACTTTTTACTGAGGAGAAAGTGCCAAACGCAGTGAGTGACATCTCTGACAAGTGTGAGACATTCATCCCGACTGAGAGCATTGACTTGACACCGATCATCAACAAACTTACAAAACAGTCAGAAAAACTCGATAAAGAGATAGCAAAACTCAATGGAATGCTTAACAATGAACGATTTGTTGCAAATGCTCCTGCTGATGTTCTTGAAAAAAACAAAGAAGCACTCGCAGAAGCAAAAGCAAAACAAGAAAAAGTGCAAGAGCAGCTTAGCTCACTAAAGGCGTAGCTTGTTCGACATTCGTAAATATACATCGCCAAACATCAAAAACGACATCCTCTCAGGGCTTGTCGTTGCCGTGGCACTTGTTCCTGAAGCCATTGCGTTTAGTTTTATTGCAGGGGTGAGTCCTATAGTCGGACTTTACACTGCATTTATTCTTGGGCTTATCACAGCACTCATTGGTGGAAAACCGGGGATGATCTCGGGAGCCACTGGAAGTGTCGCTGTCGTTATTGTCGGACTTGTTGTAGCTGCAAATGCAAAGCTCACTGCCCTTGGAATGAGCGGCGATGAGCTCTACATACATATGCTTAACTATGTCCTGCTTGCAACGATAGTTGCGGGTGCTATTCAAGTTCTTTTTGGTGTTTTACGCCTTGGAAAGTTCATCCGCCTTGTACCCCAGCCTGCTTTGTATGGCTTTGTAAATGGTCTTGCCATTGTCATCGCTATGGCTCAGTTTAAGTTCTTTGATGGTCAAGGGATGAGTATGTATATCATTGTAGCTATTACCATGCTCATTATGTACTTTTTACCAAAGTTTACAAAAGCAGTTCCATCCGGTCTTGTGGCCATAGTTGTGCTTACCATCGTCGTCTATTTCGCACATATTGACACTCTTACAGTCGGCTCACTTGCAAACCTCTCTGAGTTTAAAGGACAACTGCCGCATCTTATTATTCCAGACACACTCTTTAGCCTTGATGCTTTTGTTATGGTGCTGCCTTATGCTGTTATTATGGCACTCGTAGGACTCATTGAGTCTCTTTTAACTCTTGCGGTTTTAGATGAGATGAGTGGAACAAGGGGAAGTGGAAATCAGGAGTGTATAGCGCTTGGATGTGGAAATATCGCAAGTGGTTTCTTTGGCGGTATGGCAGGATGTGCGATGATCGGTCAAAGTATCATCAACTTCACATCAGGCGGACTTGGTCGTCTCTCCTCTTTTACTGCGGCAGTCGGTCTGCTTGTACTTGTCATTTCCATGACAGACGTTCTAAACGCAATTCCTGTAGGTGTCCTTGTAGGGATTATGTTTATGGTGAGTATCGGGACATTTGAGTGGTCAAGTTTTTCACACCTCAAACATATGCCAAAAGCTGATGTTTTTGTAATGGTAGTGGTTACCATCATTACAGTTATAGAAGACTTGGCAGTTGCGGTCATCGCCGGTGTTATCATCTCTGCGCTTGTATTTGCTTGGAAACATGCACGTATTTGGGCAACGTCTCATGTCGAAGATGATGGGACAAAGGTCTATGAGCTTGAAGGGCCTCTCTTTTTTGGGAGTGCAACGACATTTTCAGATAATTTTGATGTAGAGCAAGACCCGCCAAAAGTTGTTATAGACTTTAAAAAGGCAAAAGTTTTAGACTTCTCAGGTGTAGAAGCCATCGATACTTTGGTAAAAAGGTATGAAAAAGCAGGCAAGCAGCTGCTACTGCGCCACCTCAGTAACGACTGTAAAAAGATCCTCAAAAAAGCAGGACCGCACTGTTCTTATGAAGAGGATGATCCAACCTATAAGGTTGCTATAGATTATTAGGAGAAAAGATGCATACAAAAATATATAAGTTCGTAGAATCTTCACTGTTTAAAAATTTTATTTTCTTTGTTATCTTATTAAATGGGATAACAATGGGGGTAGAAACCTATCCATATATCCACGAATATATAAAAGATGAACTATATATCTTTGACCAAATCGTCATTGGTATCTTTCTTGTAGAGATTATGCTTAGAATATATGCACACCGAATAGAATTCTTCAAAGACAAATGGAGCCTTTTTGATCTTATAATCGTTTTAATCTCCATATCTCCTGCAAATAGTATGTTTGAGATTTTTAGAGTTCTACGAATCTTCAGACTGCTTCGTATTATTTCTATTGTTCCACAGATGCGAAAAATTATTATGGCTCTTGTAAGCGTTATTCCAGGAATGGCATCTATAGCAGGTTTAATGTCCATTCTATTTTATATCTCTGCAATATTGGCAACACAGCTTTTTGGAGAACAATTTCCTAAATGGTTTGGTTCACTTGGACATTCACTTTATACACTTTTTCAGATAATGACATTGGAATCGTGGTCTATGGGAATAGCACGTCCTGTAATGGAGGTCTACCCTTATGCATGGCTCTTCTTCATTCCTTTTATCTTTATAATAACATTCATAATGATCAATCTTATTGTTGCGCTTGTTGTCGATGCAATGAATGAGTTGGGTGAAGATAATAAAGCAGAAGTTGAAGTGGTATCCAAAAGTGAAATAACAGCCCTACGTGAAGAGATAAGCGAGCTTAAAGCACTTCTTGTTGAACAAAGAAAATAAGAAATACTTTACTCTATTCTTTCTTGAGGTTCACCAATGTAATAACCTTGAGCATAGTCTATTCCCATATCCTCAATCTTCTCAAGGACTGCTTTGCTATGTATATACTCAGCGATAATTTTAATACCTCTTTTTTTACAGAGGTAAACTATCGTTTCAACAATGAGTTCACTCTTGTCATTTTCTAAAATATCTTTTATAAAAAGACCATCTATTTTGAGATAGTCTGGATTCAGTTCAATAAGTCTGGAAAAGTTTGAGTTCTCAACTCCAAAATCATCCAAAGCTATTTTAAATCCTTTGCGTCTTAAAGAGTTTATCTGCTCAAGCATATTGGACTCTGTCAATGTCACAATATCTTCTAGAAGTTCCAATACAATACGAGAAGGGTCGATATTGTATTTTTTCACATTAAGCATAAGAAACTCTTCCAAGTAGCCGAGGTTAATATCATTGGAAGTGATATTTATAGAAAATTCATAATCTGTACCACTAAAGACTTTAAAAGCATTTGAGACGATACGTCTTGTAATGAGCGAAAGAGTCCCCGTTATTTTACATGCTTCCATAAAACGGATAGGTGAGACCAAACCCCCATCATCATCGATTCTTGCCAAACATTCATATTTTTCTATCTTTTTGGTCTTGTTATTACGAATAGGTTGGAAAAAGCCTAAAAGTTTCTCCTCTTCTATTGCATGCCGAATTCGATTTATCCAGTAGATATTCTCTTGTTGTTTTTTCGCATATTCTGATTTCGCTTCAAAGATTTTATAAGAACTTTTCTTATAAAGCCTTGCTTCATGTACAGCTGCTGCTGCATGGTTAAGTGTAATAATTCCATTTCCCATAGCAACACCTATCGTCACAGATACTTTTGCTATTATATTGTCATGATCCAAAGCAATCTCTGTTTGATTAAAAAATGAGATAATTGATTCAGAGAACTCTTTAAGTTCCCGAAAATTAAAAAAGTCATTAACAACAAATACAAACTCATCACCATCAAAACGAAACAATTTTGCATTCTTTGGTTTCAGGAGTTCTAGTCGCCTTGAGATTTCTACTAAGAGTTCATCACCAACAACATATCCGTATGACTTATTAATATTACAAAAATTATCAAGATTTATTACAAAAATATTAAGTCGGCTATTGAGCTTTATATATTCCAATAAAGCAAAACGATTATCCAACCCAGTCAATTGATCTTTATAATAATCCCACTCTTTTTTTTCTAATTCAAACTTCATGCATGTCCATTTTTAACTAATTTGGTATTATATTATAACACATCTAAAGTTATTTCATGTATATAAAATATTCAGGTATTACAGACCTGTATTTTGGCATACTCTCTCCAACATTTGCATTTATGTATGTAGGATCAGCAATAACATATCGTCTTGCATGTACTTTCACACTATTTCCTTTTAGTGGAATATAAAGTGCTGTAGCCATATGATTTGTGTACTTCACGCCAACAACGCTTATACCAAAGAACTTTTTAACAAGTCGTGCGTAAAGTGTCGCTCTATCTTCACAATCAGACTTATCATAGTAGAGTGTCTCCTGTGCGAACATCACTTTCTCTTTTTTAAAATGCTCTTGATCACGTTCATAAGCAAATGCACTCTGCACAAAACGCAAAAGAAAATTTATGCCAAAGTTCATCTTCTTTCCATCAAGATAGGGTTTTACAGAAGTCTCAATCTCTCTTAATGTTTGCGTCTCTAAAGGAGCATTAAAATATACCTCATAACTCACCTGTGGATATGTCTTCATAAAATCTATGAGATTTTTATTGTAAGTATAATTCACCTCGTATCTCTTGCCATTAAGCGTAAACTTTCTCTGTTTCTTTTCTCTTTTTTGCACAAAACGTGGGAGTTTCGAGAGACTAAAATCAAGTGCTTTATACGCATTAGGGTAGCTCTGCTCATAAGTATAAATAGCTCTTGGAGTAAACTCTTTTGAGAGAAGGTAGTACTTTTTAGATGCTATTTCATAGGAAGGAGTTGCATAAACAGACTGTTTAGTAAGACTCAGTAGTACAATATGTTCATCACTTAAAGCTACTTTTGTGTCGTAGCCGAGTTTATTGAGCAAAAACCAGGAAAAGAGCTTTCTATCATCAAAATCATAAAATATATTTCCCGAGATTTTCTGTACAAGCAGGTACAATCCCCAATCATTGAGTGCCATAGCTTTACAGGCTTTTCGTATCTCCTGCAAGAGCACCTCATTATCACTTGTAGCAAAAACACTAAAGGAGTTGATGATGCCCTCTCTGTTTTGTGGATAGAAATGTGCTTTTTTTAGATTATTATCAATAGTAAAATATAAACTCATTCCAAAATACTCAACTGCCAAGCCCTTGGCATTTTGTGCTATTTTAGTAGGCTGAACCTTTGGAGGTGTAATGAGTTTGAGATGAATATTTGGTCCACGTGGAGCAATACTCTGCTGTGGAGCGGGAGAAATTACTTTTGGTTTTGGCTTACTAAAGAGCTTCGGTGAGATAAAGGTCTTATATTCGCTCCATTGTGATTTCAAATACTCATCAAACTGCGTATCTTTTTTATCTTTAAACTCACTAAACGCAGCGTTTTGTACCTCTTTAAAATCTTCAAAATCACCGGCTTGCGCGTAGCTAAACGCAGCGAGTGCTATTAAGAGACTAAAACGGCCACACAGATTGAATGATCCTTGTTCCCCATCCTTGTTTTGTTGCACGTTCTACATCCCCCTCTGTTTTATATAGTATCTTTGCATCACTCATTTGTGAAGAGTTTATTTTATTGTTCTGGTCAATATCATATGGTCGTATCACACCGCTTATCTGTACGATCTGTTTTTGATCGTCTATAAGTATCTCTCTGCTGCCAGATATAAAATAGTTTCCGTTTTTAAGTACTTTTACAACCCTTGCCGATACTGTCGTTGTAAAACTTGCATCTTTTATGGCTGTACCACTTCCTTTGAAGTTTCTTGTAGAGTCTGTTTGCAGTCCAATGTTCGTATATCCATTGAGTCCACCCATTTGTGCCTGAACTCCTGAGTTTGCCGCACCCGTGTTAGAAAAGAGTGCGCCACCCATTTTAGAGCTATCTACATTTGAAAGCTGTTTTGAGCCTGTATTTGAACTTTTTGCCGTTTCAGATATCACAACGGTAACGATGTCATTGACATGCATCGCTTTATGATCGGAAAAGAGCGGGTTTTCTCCCTGACCGAAGATACTCCCCGTAGAAGTAAAATCTTGCCTCTCCTCTTTTGCAGGCATCTGCTCCACATATACAGGTGGTTCAAAGTTGATCTCAGGATCTGTCAAGTTTGCAGTACAGGCACTAAAACTCATCAAAGTAGTGAGCACTAAAATACTACTATATAGTAATCTATTCATATATGTCCAATTATAGAGGCTTATTTTGCTATAATACTAGCAAAATCAGTTCCACTAAATTTAAACTATAAGGATTTATAAACATGTCATTAAAAGAGACTATTAACAACGATGTCAAAGAGGCGATGAAAGCAAAAGATACAAAAAAAAGAGATGCACTGCGTTTACTAACAAGTGCAATGAAACAGATAGAGGTAGATGAGAGAAAAGATCTCAGTGATGAGGACATCATCAAAATAATCCAAACGCAGATCAAACGCAGAAACGACTCTGCTACTCAGTATAAAGATGCAGGACGCGATGAGCTTATGCAGCAAGAACTAGATGAAATAGCATATTATGAAGTCTACCTTCCAAAACAACTTACAGATGAAGAACTTGAGAATGAGCTCAAAGCTATCGTAGAAAAAGTGGGTGCGACATCTCCAAAAGATATGGGAAAAGTAATGGGTATGGCTTCAAAAGAGTTAGCAGGGCGTGCAGATGGTAAACGCATCAGTACTTGTGTAAAAGCACTATTGGCTTAGTTTACCAATCATCCAAGACGAAGCCTTTTGGCTCGTCATCTTCAACTTTTTTTACTTCCACATTTTCATTTATTTGAGGCTCTTGTACTTTTTTTACCTCTACTTTTCGCATCTGCTCTTCAAACTGTAACTCAAGCCCTTTACTTGTCATTATAAAGCCATTGACATGGAGTTTTCCATCGTGAATTTGATTGTGGTGTTCTTTACAGAGTGGTACAAGATTATGTTTGTTATCTTTATGAAAATGTCCAATGAAGCCTGCACTGTCAGCTAAAGATTTTTGCGAGATATGGTGTACATCTTCAGCCACTGCACCACAGATGATGCACTTCGTCACATAGAGTTCTTTATTGTACTTTGATTTTTTCTTCTTCACTAAAAGTTCAAGCTCATCGTAGTCATTTGCAAGGCGTTTTCTAATTGCGTTTGCACTCTCTAAAAACTCACTGTCCATATGGAGCGATTTGGCAAACTCAAGCCCATAAATACTGCTTCCACTCCCCTGTTGGAGTACACGGTTAAATATCAGCTTATCACTCGCTTCATCATACTCCACGCTCAGATGCAGATCAACCACATTATCAAGCCTTGTAATCTCTTGCATTGTAGAGAGCTGATGCAGGTGCGTTGCAAAAAGAAATAAACAACGTGTTTTAGCAAGTTTCTGAATGGCTGAGGCAACGATCGCCACTCCCGAGAGTGTCTCAGTTCCGTGGCTTATTTCATCACCAAGCACCAAAGAGCGTGTTGTAGAACGGTTAAATATATTTTTGAGCTCAAGCATCTCAACCGCAAAGGTTGAAAGCCCTTTTGCAAGATTGTCCTTTGAGACAATACGCGTAAATATAGAGTCAAATATGCTAAACTTCATCACCGCAGCAGAGACAAAAAATCCAGACTGCGCCATAAGTACCGCTATGCCTATACTCTTCATCAATGAAGATTTGCCACTTGAGTTGATGCCGTACAAAAGCACACCGTTTATTTCATGCCCGTCATGTACACTCACATCAAGCATCACTGTTTTAGGATGAGGCAGGTCAAGATAGTCACGATTTCCCATCACAATGTCATTTGGAACGTAAAGCCCTCCTCTCTCTTGCACCTCTATAAGCGGATGACGCAGCTGCATGATCTGCATAAAGTTTTCATCACGCTCGGCTTCTACTATCATAGGACGTGAGTGCTTGTACTCTTGTGCTACTTTTGAAGAGCTCACCCCGACATCCAAATCTGCCACATAGCTAATGACACGACTAAATAGCAGTGAATAGCGTCGCTCAAAAAGTGCTTGAAGCTGGATATAACGCTCTTTTACGAGTGTTACTATTTTTCGGCGGTTTTTCATAATGTTATCGGAGAGTTTGTCAGTAAAAGCAGAGGTTATTTTGACATTGTTTGTCAGTTTTTTGACATTAAACTCTGCAAAGTATTCACTCTTTTTAAACGCAGCCTCAATAAGAGAAAAACGGTTCTTGCTAATAGATATATAATATCCCTCTTTCTCTAAAAGACCCAAGGTAACCACCTTCGTGTTACTCGCTGCGTTTACCTCGCGTAGCAGTTCTTCTATTTTGCCGACTATATCTTCAAAAGCAAGCAGCATGACACTGTTTTCTTTGACAAGTGTATCAATGGCTTCATCTACACCACTCATCAAGAAGTTTTCATCGACCGTTGCGTTTGTAAAACGGCGTGAAATATCCAAATCAATCGTTTTTGTAATGTCACGCAAAAACTCCTCTACTTCACTCTCATGAAAAGGTGTTTTTTGTATCTTATACTTTTTGACATACTGCATCAACTCTTTGACACTCACCATCGAGTCATACATATGGTTCATCTCAAAGGGGTGGAGTCTTCCAAGATTAAGCCTACGAGCCAGACGCTCCAAGTCATACACCCCACGCATCATCTCGTCCAAATAACGCACATGAGAAGAGACTCTTTCTATAAGATTATATCTACGTTCAAGCTCCTCTTTTTCCATAATAGGGTTTAAAAGACGCTCTTTGAGTAATCTTCGTCCTATTGCAGTAGAACTTTTGTCAAGCATCTTCAGCAGCGTAAACTCTTTTTTATCTTTTGAGATGACACCCATCTGTTCAAGTGCATTATTTCCAAGATACATAAAACGGCGATTGTCTATGATTTTTGGCATTGCCATTTTTTGAATAATGTGATAATCATGTTCTATAACAAAATTAATAAGGATCGCTAAGGACTCTGTTATCATCGGAGAGCGCTCCAGATCCAAATGCTCTATGGGTGAGAGCAGCGATTGTATCTGATAGACCTCTTTAAAGAGCTCATTTTGAAAGTCGATTTTCACGCGTTTGTTATTGACCGAGTAGTGATAGTGTTCAGGAATTTCCAAGTACTGCATCACATGACGTTGTTCTTCTATGCCATCTAAAAAAGTAACCACAACCTCACTTGTTCTATAAACATTCAAAAGGTTAAATACCTCATCAAGCGCATACGAAGGATCTTCACTTGTTCCATGCGTCTCATAGAGCCAGGTTTTTCCTGTTGTTACATCTATGGCAGAGTAACCGACCGTGTAAATATCACGATGTTTGTCAATTAAAAGTGATACAATGTAGTTATCATCATTATCTACAATATGGTCAAAGTTCGTACCGGGTGAGACTATTTGTGAAATGTAGCGGCTTATCTTTGGTGGAGTACCTTTTTGTTTAACGACAATAACGGTATATTTTTGCTCAGCAATAAGACGACTTAAGTATCTCTCAAAAGAGACAGCGGGAACACCTGCGAGCAAAGGGTTCTTATCGGAGTTCTCTATGATCTTTTTATTCTTTTTTGTAAGCTGAATATTGAGCAGTTCGGCTATCTCTTTTGCTTTACCAATACGTTCTTCATCATTATTGATTTCATAGACTTCAAAAAAGGTACCGATCTCCATAAACACTACGGTATCTTTGCCATACTTTTCTTCAAAATGACGCTGCAGGTCGAAGTAAATTTGCGTTAAAAGTTTGTTTTTGTTATTTAGTATTTGCTCTATCTCTGATGATAACATGCTACTCTTTTATAATCTTTCTTATTTACATGATTATAACATAAGATTTCCCTGCAAATTACCTATTTAGTATAAGAATTACACATAATTCTACTGCAAATATAAAAAATATTCGTTATAATAATTCACAAACTCATTTTTCGAGAAGGCATTTATGAAAAAATCACTATTTTTATCACTGTCTGTTTTTATCTCTCTTCAAGCTCAGGATATGAAAACAACATTACAAGAGGTACTTGCAACGCATCCTGTTATACAAGAAAGACTTCAAAACTATAATGCAACAAAAGAGGATATTGCGAGTGCGCAATCAGGGTATTACCCTAAACTCGACCTTAACCTTGGTGCAGGATATGAAAATACAAAACGCTATAATCAAGCCGGTGGAACTGATGACCAAACATACAGTTTCAATGTCTATCAAAACTCTTTAAAATACACACAAAATCTTTTTAATGGTCTCTCCACAACCTACCTAGTAAAAGAGCAAGAGTATAAAACCTTTGCTGCAGCATACAGCTATGTCGAAAAAGTCAATACAACCTCATATGATTTCGTCAATGCATATCTTGAAGTTTTAAAGAACCGCGAACTTTTAGAGACGGCACATGAAAATGTACAAATAAATGAAGATGTTCTCGAAAAAGTCAATAAACTCTACAAATCAGGTTTTACAACACTCTCTGAAGTCAACAAAATCAAATCTTCCCTCGCACTTGCAAAATCAAACCTTGTTGTGCAAGAAAATACACTTTTAGATAAAGAGTACGCATTAGAGCGTATTATAGGGCATCAAGTAGATATAGATACGTTAAGTCAAGATGGTGCACAGGTCACACTGCCTGAGACAAAAGAAAAAATCATTGAATATGCAATGGCTCACAATCCATCTTTACTCGTAAGTGAATTTAACAAAAGAACGGCACAGGCAACAAACAAAGAGAGAAAAGCTGCGTACTATCCAAAAATAGACATAGAAGTATCTCAGTCTATGAACAAGAACTTGAGTGGCATAGAGGGAAACAATGATGCTTTTCGTGCAATGGCGTACCTCTCTTACAACATCTTTAACGGTTTTAGCGACAAACATGCAATAGCAAAGAGTCTCAAACAAATAGAACAAGAAAACCAAAACCAATACAATATAAAGAGACAGATACTCCAAACGGTAGAGAGTTCATGGGCATCACGCATCAAACTCAAAGAGCAAATGTTACATCTTGAGGAGTACCATGACTACTCGAAAAAGACCCTTGCACTTTATAGAAAAGAGTATGCACTCGGTCAGCGTTCACTCCTTGATCTCTTGGCATCACAAAATGACCTTATCAAATCAAAAGAGCAAATCATCAACACGAACTACAGTATTTTATATGCGAACTATAGACTCCTTGATGCTATGAGTATGCTTGTTACATCTCTTTTAGATAAAGATGATGTGTACCAACAAGTAGGTATAAAAAATGAGGGGAAAATATAGATGTTTTTAGCGAATGTAGAAAACTTGAGAATGGACTCTTTACTCGATTGCCTCGTACTCTTTACAAAGCTCTACCATAAACCATTTTCTGCTGAAGCACTCATTGACGGGCTTCCTATTGAACCCGGAGCGGAGGCACCTGAACTTTTTTCTATCAACAACGCAAAAGGACTGTTCTCCCGTGCGGCAGCACGAGCAGGTTTAAAGTCTTCTATTGTTAAAAGACCTTTATCACAAATATCTCCTCTGCAGTTACCTATGATAATTCTGCTCTCCAATCAAAATGCCTGTATTTTGGACAGATTTAGTGAAGATAAAAAACAGGCAAAAATTATCATGCCTGCAGAAGAACCCATAGAGCAGTGGGTTGATGTTGAAGACCTAGAAGATGAGTACATCGGCTATGGTTTTATGATAAAAAAAGCTTTTGAATATAGTGATGACAACCAAAGAACACTACATCTCAAACAGAAGCACTGGTTTTGGAGTACCATCAAACTCTCTGCAGGTGTCTATAAAGATGTACTGCTTGCTTCTTTACTTATCAACCTTTTTGTCTTGGCAACACCGCTCTTTACCATGAATGTTTATGACAGAGTTATTCCAAATAATGCTATTGAAACACTTTGGGT
>JALUZQ010000027.1 GCA_027011725.1 Sulfurimonas sp.
CTTGCGTACCAGTCAAAAGTAGGGCGTATGGAGTGGTTGAGGCCTTCGCTTGAAGAAAAGCTCAAAACCGTACGTAACAGGGGAGTCATCATCTTTCCTATTGCGTTTACCATTGACAACTCTGAGACAGATTTTGAACTCGGAGTAGAGTATAAAGAGATAGCCGATGAGTTGGGCTTTAAGGAGTACCGAGTTTGTGAGTGCCCAAATGACAGTGAACTCTTCGTCGAAACTCTGAATGAGATATACGAGAAGATGAAGTCATGAAAAAGATAGTTATATTTGACATGGACGGTACTTTGATCGACTCCAAAAAAGATATAACTATCTCCATAAACTACGTACGAAAAACAAACCACAACCTTCCACCTCTAAGTGAAGCATTTATAGTTGAAGCCATAAATAAAGAGGTACGTAACCTTCCAAAACTATTTTACAATACCGAAACTTATGAAGATCGTGACCGCAAACTTTTTGAGCGTCATTATAAAGAGCAGTGTATAGAGAACCCTTACCTTTATGACGGTGTTCGAGAATTGTTGTTAACGCTGAAAAAAAATGGTGTGCATATGAGCGTAGCGACAAACGCACCGACATTGTTTGCTAGAACAATGCTAGAGCATTTAGAGGTTGCGCAGCTTTTTGATTATATTGTCGGTGCAGATAAGGTAGAACACTCCAAGCCTGATCCTGAGATGCTTTTGTACATTTTGAACTCTTATGGTTATGATGCTAAAAAAGACAGGGCTTGTATGGTCGGAGATAATTCTAAAGATATGAAAAGTGCCCAAAATGCAGGTATAGAAGCTATTTTTGCTGCATGGGGGTTTTCGGCACATGGTGAGCATCATCTTGTGGTAAAAAATCCAAAAGAGATTCTAGGAGTGTGTGATGTTTGACAGTGATCTGCTTATAGCCTTTGGTGTGATGGGCTTGCTTTTTTTACGACAAATTGCAATTTTAAAACAGCCAAATAAGATAAACTACGCACCCCTTATGTTAGGCATAGGAACATTAAGCTCCATTATCCATTTTATGATACATCCTCATAGTGATGACCTGCTTTTACTTACACGCGAGTCTCTTTTTCCTCTGCTTGTAGCAGTGATCTTGTACATTATTATGAATATTTTACATCAAACGCAAGAGTCGCTCCAAGCACGTACGCAAGAGGAGTTCAGTAGTGTAGTGGTGCAAGAGATCGCCCAACTCAAACATTTCATATTAGAACTTGAAAAAAGAATGAGTGATGCACAGAATGAGACACTCCAAACGCAGCAGGAGATCCGTGAGACATTTCGAGAGGATATTCAGGCTCTAAGCACTATTAAAGCAAACCAAGAACAGTTCTTAGAGAAATTTTTACAAGTAGAAGCATGGCATGAAGATGTAAAGAACTCTTTTACCTACTTTTCCGAGGAGCAGTTACCAAAGCTTGATGATGTTGTGCATAAGCATATTGATATTTTACGTATTTCTGAGAGTGACCATTACAACAAGCTCCAAGAACTTTTGAAAAAGGCTGTGGAGAGTAGATTTGGCATAGCTGATGATGTCCATGAAGTACAGACAAAGCTTGACAAGCTAAGCACTTTAGCTGAAAATGTTTCTGATAAAATTGTAAAAGAGACAACACAGCAGCTTGTTAATGTGACAAAAGATTTTGAAAAAGAGATACTGCTCTTAAAATCAAATGCAGGTGTCATAGCCACTTCTTTGCGTGAAGGTGAGACAACACTTACAAATATTCGCGCGCAGAGTGAGCTGATAATGAAACAGATGGTACTTTCATCAAAACGTATGGATGAACTTGTTACAAAAAACAGTGAAGTAGGAGATATCTTACCGGAGTTTCAAGCACTGCTTCGGGACGTTGAGAGTGTCAAATCAGACTATGTGAAAGCTCAAGCCCAATTGACACTGCTTTCAAATGAGCTAAGAACAAGGCAAGAAGAGATGCTAAACGCAGTGACAAATAAGTTTGATACTTTAGCAAAAGAGCTCAATGAGAAGATAGAAAGCTCCTTAGAAAATTTGCACCAGCACTATCATATTGTCGGTGAGGATGTTACGACAAAAGCTAATCTGCTTGCAAAAAAAGCACAGGTGCAAAAAGGGTATTCAGACCTTGATGAATAGCCTCTCTATCACAAATTTATCATAACTTTTAATTCCCTTTAATAATAACCTGATATAATAATATATACAAGCTATAATTATAAGGAAAATTTATGAAGAGAAGAGATTTTTTCAAAACTTCAATTGCAGCATCGGCAGCAGTACTTGGTACTACATCTTTAGCTGCAGGTGAGACTCACCAACCAAATGAAACGAGACAAGTATCAAAGTATGCTTTCCCTGAGAAAAGACCACTTATTACATACTCTGACAGACCTCCATTGTTAGAGACACCACTCTCTGTGTTTACACAAGAGTTTACTCCAAATGACCAGTTTTTTGTGCGCTGGCATCTTCCGGATATTCCTACACATATCGACCCTGATACTTATACTATTCACATCAACGGTTTTGTGAAAAAAGAGTTGAAAATCTCTATTCAGGAGTTAAAAACTGATTTTGAACAAGTAGAAGTAAACGCAGTTGTTCAGTGTGGTGGAAACAGCCGTTCAGCATTTACTCCTATTCCCGGTGGTATCCAGTGGGGAAGCGGTGCAATGGGCTGTGCAAAATGGAAAGGTGTGCGTCTTAAAGATATTTTAGATAAAGCAGGACTGTTAGAAGGTGCAAAATGGATCGGTTTTAATGGTCGTGAAAAAGCAGCATATTTTAAAACACCAAACTTTGTGCGAGAAATTGAAATTGATGAACTTGACGATCATGTTATTATTGCATATGAAATGAACGGTGAAGATCTACCATACTTAAATGGATATCCACTGCGTTTAGTACTTCCTGGATACTACTCTGACAGCTGGGTTAAAATGTTGAGTAACATTACTGTAACTGATAAATATAAATCTCTTTTCTTTATGGATAAAGCTTATAGAGTTCCAGATAACGAGTGTGAATGTGAAACACCTGAAAATCTGGCGAAAAAAACGAAGCCTATTACTATTATGAATGTAAAATCTGTCATAGGCTACCCTGAAAACGGTGCTAAAATCTACCATAATTCACAGGTAGTTGTGCGTGGTGTCGCATGGGATGGCGGCTATGGAATAAATAAAGTCCTTATCTCTCTTGATGATGGAAAGACATGGGAAGAAGCAGAGTTAAAAGAAGACCTTGGTAGATACTCTTATAGAGCATTCTTATTTGGATTTAAACCGAAAAAATATGGAAAACTTAACATTATGGCAAAAGCTGTGAACTCTCTTGGTGAAGAACAACCTCTCTCTAAAGATATTGGCTGGAACCGTGGTGGATACAAATACAATGGTATTCATGTCGTAAATGTAGAAGTAGTATAAGGATAGAATTGATGAAAAAAATAGTATTATTAACAGCGTTATCTATAAGTGCGCTTTTTGCTCAAGTAAAAGAGAGTGTTGAAGTTCCATACATACCATTTGAAATTAAAATGGGAAAAGGTTTTGATGCTGTTCAGGCTGATTGTTTGATGTGTCATTCATTTGGATATATTTTAAACCAAGGACCTCAATCGAGAAAATTCTGGCGTGGAAAGGTTGATAAAATGATAGAAGAATTTAAAGCACCTATTGACAAAAAAGATGCAAAAATCATAGAAGATTATCTTTTTGAAAACTACGGTAACGGAAAAGAGCAATAGCTCTTTTTCTTATCACTTTTTTTTCTTATCACTCTTGAGTATAAAGAAAAATATTCCCGCAATTACTACAAAAATAGCCATTCGTATCGTTAATGTTGTTAAGTCTGTTGTATCGTCCATAGAACTCCCTTATATATTTAATTTTGTTTCTATCTCTTTAATAGCTTTTCCGACATCACCTAAACAGCATCCACCACTCGGATTAAGCACTTCACAGGAGCATCCTTGGTTTTCCATTTTTGCTTTTATATCTTCAAGGGCTGTGGTTTTTCCATT
>JALUZQ010000028.1 GCA_027011725.1 Sulfurimonas sp.
CAGGTATGCAAGTGCGGCCGTTATCAGTAATGTTTTGAATAAATTTGGTACAAAATCCCTCTTAGAAGATAAGCGTGCCTTTGTTAAGATAGATGAGAAATTTTTACTTAATGACATTATATTTTCCGTACCAAAAGAGTTCTTTGTTTTTGACCTTTTAGAGTCTGTACCGATGACGCCAAGAGTGGTTGAACGTGTAGAGAAACTTGTAAAAGAGGAGTACGTTCTTGGTTTGAACGATACAAAGCTCTCTGTTGATACTTTTGAAAAATATGCCGAAATCCTCCCTTCTCTCTCTTTTTTCAAAGTTGATTTTGAACGTGGTTTGGAAGATGATACACCGCTTTACATTAAAGAGTTGAAAAAGTATGACATACAGATCATTGCAAGTAAGGTCGAAGATCATGAAAGTTATGAGATAGCAAAAAGAATTGGGGCGGATTGTTTTCAGGGGTATTTCTTCGCAAAACCGAAGATTCTTGAAAATACCAAGTATGAGGCGGCGCAGTTCGATGTATTGAAGCTCTACAACCTTTTGATGCAAGACAGTGACATAGATGAGATTACAGCTGCGTTTGAAAAAACTCCTGAGATTACAGTGCAACTCTTACAGTTTATGAACTCTGGTGCTTTTCACTTTAGAAATAAAATCTCCTCTATCCGCCATGTAATTACGCTTATGGGACGAGTGACACTTGCGAAGTGGCTTATGTTGATGATTTACTCCAAATCACTCTCTAAAAATCCAAATCATGAACCTTTGATGCTGATGGTGCAAAATAGAATAGAGCTGATGGAGCTCATCATCAAAGCGGTAGAGCCAAATGTCACAAAAGAGCGACTTGGCGAAGCGTACCTTGTTGGTGTGCTCTCTCTTATTGATACCATTTTCTCCATGAGACTTGAAGATATTTTAGAGCGCATAAATATCTCTGAGAGCGTAAAAGATGCATTGCTCGATTACAACAACATATTTGGTGAAATACTCAAAGTGATTTTGTACATTGAAAACTCCAACTTTAAAGGGGTTGCAGAATTTGAGCGAAACAATGACCTGAGCGCAGGAACGATTCAAAAAATAGTGGTACAAGCCATAGAAAATGTAAATAAGTTCAACCACCCACAAAGCGAATAAGCCAAGAGATGGTATAATTTTAAAAAAGATTTGAAATTATGACCTTCTCTACACTCCCACTTCCCCAAACTATGATACAAACACTCGATGCTCTTGGCTACAAAGAGATGACTGCCATCCAAGAGGCTGCACTGCCGCTTATTTTACAAGGTGATGATGTCATTGCTGAGGCAAAAACAGGAAGCGGCAAGACCGCTGCGTTTGGCATAGGATTGCTATCACGTCTTGATGTCAAAAAGTTTCGTGTACAGTCTTTGGTGCTGTGCCCTACACGTGAGCTTGCCGATCAGGTGGCAAAAGAGCTGCGCCGCATCGCAAGATTTCAGCACAATGTGAAGATACTGATGCTTACGGGAGGGGAGTCTTTTGGCAAACAGCTCGGCTCACTTGCGCATCAGGCACACATCATTGTAGGAACACCCGGACGTGTACTCAAACACCTAAATAAAGAGAGCTTAGACCTTTCAAATCTTGCAACACTTGTACTTGATGAAGCAGACAGAATGCTTGATATGGGTTTTATAGAAGAGATAGAAAATGTACTCTCTTTTGTGCCAAATGAGCGACAGACACTGCTTTTTTCTGCAACGTATGATGATGCAATCCGCCAGATAAGTAAAAAAATCCAAAAAGATGCAGTGAGCGTGAAAACAACAACAAGTGAAGTAAAAAACAAAATAGTGCAGGAGTTTTATGAAACAGGTGATAAACTGCATACGCTTGTCAATATTTTGGGTACATACAAACCAAAAAATGTCATTGTTTTTACTAACACAAAGCTACAGGCAAAAGAGTTAGCCGAGTCGTTAGTGCAAAATAAAGTAGATGCACTGGCCCTACATGGGGATTTGGAACAGTATGAGAGAAATGATGTGTTAGTGCAGTTTGCTAACGGTTCATGCCCTGTTTTGGTGGCAACAGATGTGGCAGCGCGTGGACTTGACATAAAAGAGCTGAGTATGGTTGTAAATTATGACCTGCCTCATGGCTTTGAGACCTACACTCACCGCATAGGAAGAACAGGACGCGCAGGAGCAGAAGGCATCGCTATATCTCTGTATGAGCCCTATGAGAGAGAAAAGGCGGAGGAGTATGCAAGTGATGAAGTGGCACTACTAGAAGCGAGTGCGCTAAAGAGTGCTGCTGCGTTTGAGATGAGACCTGAATATATCACGCTTGTTATTGAAGGCGGGAAAAAAGACAAACTCCGAGCAGGGGACATCTTGGGAGCACTTACCGGCGATGTGGGGCTTAAAGGCTCTGACATAGGAAAAATAGACATCTACGACAGACAAGCCTATGTTGCCATAAAAAGCAGCGAGATAGATAAGGCCGAAAAACGGCTGAAAAATACAAAGATTAAGGCGAAAAAGTTCAGCGTTTGGGTACTCTAAACGCAGGACTAGACTATTTTTAGTCCATCCATTTGCAGGCGCTAAAGTCTGTAAAGTGCTCTTTACTTTCTTGTTTTTGCAGCTTCTTTTGCATAATGAGAGAGGCTTTTTCTTCCACATAGCTTAAATGCTCACTCCCCTCAACCACTTCAAAACCAAACTTCTCTAAAAAAGCAACGCTGCTCCTTGGTGTGCTGATGGTAATAAGCTCATATAAAGATGCGGCTTCACTGAGATACTGCTCCATCAGTGCTCTGCCTATGCCCTCTGAGCGAAATTCCGGTTTCACTGCGATTTGCATGACAGGCGTATCATCGACGAGGCAGCCCTTTGAGTTATGGTACTCACTAAGTCGTCTGCTCCAGACAGCTCCGGCGATAACACCGCCTTTAAGTGCGTAGACACCGAAGTCTTTTGGAGTGAGTCCATAGAATTCGTAGTATTTTTTTAGAGCTTCAACATCCTCTACCTTTACATCGCTTGCCTCTAGCCCTTGTGAATAACGCAGCATATCGACAACGATCTTTTGCTCACTTGAACGCAGAAAATAGAACTCTAAACTCATGCTAACTCCTCTATTTTTTCTTCATATTCTTGGGTAATTTCATCAAGTTTCGTCTGCTCGATTTCAAGCGTTTCAAAAAGTTCTTCAACCCTGTTTTCCATCTCTGAAACTGTTTTTGAAAGCTCCATAAGTGCTGCGCTCTCTCCTGCGTTTGAAGCGGCTATGAGCTCTTCATGTTTGATACTTAGCTCATTCTCAAGCTCCATTATCTGCTCTTCTAGCTTATCTACTTTCTTCTTGAGTGGTGACGTGAGTTTGTTACGCTCTCTCACAAGTTCAGCGCGGCGTTTTTTATTCTCTTTTGTAGAAGATTTAGGAGCAGCTTTCTCTTTTTGCTCTGTTGTCTCATCCTCTTCCCAGCCGATTTTTTCCAAAAATTCATCATAGGTTCCATCAAAATACTCAGCACCCTCTTTTACAAAGATGATAAGTCTATCACAAACGCGACGCAGCAGCTCTTCAGAGTGAGTGACGATGATGCTTGAACCTGGAAACTCTTTGATAGCATTGGTAAGTGCCTCTATGGACTCAATGTCAAGGTGGTTGGTCGGTTCATCTAAAAAGAGGAGGTTTACTTCGCGTGCGATGATCTGCCCGAGCATCACACGGCTCTTTTCTCCTCCAGAGAGTAGCGATATTTTTTTGTCTGCCATATCGCCGCTAAACATCATAGCCCCACAGATGCCGCGCACCGTTGCTTCACTTAGTTTTGGATTGGCGTTGTATATCTCATCCATCACGGTGTTATTTTCTGAGAGATGGGCAATGTTTGTCTGTCCAAAGTGGGCGAACTTTGTGTTTGCGTTGAAGTTTATTTCCCCTGCGTTTGGTGTGAGCAGTCCGGCGATGACATTCAAAAGGGTTGATTTTCCTTTACCGTTCTTTCCTATGATACCAAGCGTTTCTCCCTTTGCCAAAGTAAAAGAGATGTTCTCAAAGAGTGGCTTTTGCGGTGTGTAACCAAAGCTGACATCTTTGACATCAAGCAGCACTTTTGCAGGAGTATCGGCGTAGTTGAAGTTAAAACTCAGCGTAGAGTCATAGCCCAAATCTTCTAATAGTTCCATCTTTTCAAGCTGTTTTACCTTTGACTGAGCAAGTGCGGCTGTAGAGGCTCTTGCTTTGTTCTTGGCTATAAACTCTTCAAGTTCTTTGACCTTTTTATCTTGTGCGAGTTTTTGTTTTTGGTGGAGTTCATCGTCCGCTAAAAGTTGGCTGTAAAACTTCTCTGTATCGCCTGCAACAAGTCGAATGTTTTTGCGAACAAGCCCTGCGACGTGAGTACATACTCCATCCATAAAGTTTCTGTCATGCGTAATGAGAATAACCTCACCCTCAAAACTGCGCAGAAAATTTTTGAGCCATCGCAGAGAGACGATGTCAAGGTAGTTGGTTGGTTCATCTAAAAGGAGCAGATTTGGTTCAGTGACAAGGAGTTTGGCAAGGTTGATGCGTATTTGATACCCGCCAGAGAATGAAAGAGGGTCTTTTTCTAAATCTTCTGCGCTAAATCCAAGCCCAAAGAGGATCTTTTCAACTCTGTAAACATCATACTGTATCTCTTCTCCTAATGCGAGGGCTGCCTCTTCTCGGAGTGTTTTTTCACTGAACGTAAGATGCTGTTTAAGTGTACCTATTTTGTAGTTTTTAGGGATGATGACCTCGCCGCTGTCAGGGTGCTCTTCGCCTGTAATGATTTTAAAAAGGGTAGATTTTCCACTCCCGTTTCGTCCGACAAGCCCGACGCGATTACCTGCGTTTAGCTTGAAGTTGAGATTTTTAAAAAGCTCTTGTGTTGTAAAATTTTTGGAAATATTTGTTAGTTGAATCATGTGGGCAAGTTTACTATAAATCACTTTAAATACTCTTCATATTTTTTGTGCTATAATTAAGCTAAACGCAAGTAATGCCTATATGGAGGTTGTAAAATGACAATTGCAAAATATGACTTTATATCTCCCTATCCAAGCCCTATACAAGTAGGCAGATTAGACCCTAGTTCTACAAAAGAGAGTTCTGCATCAGGTGGAGATAGTGCTTCACTGCTTAAATCATCAAACGAAACACTGCAAAAAGCGGCAGTGGTGAAAAATGAGATTACAAGTGAGGCAAAACCGACAGTTACTCAAAGTGCCGGCTTGGATGTGTATGCTTAGGAGTTGAGCTCTTTTTGCAACTCCTGACGCATCCACTCCCATTCACCAAAGCCGCTATCGGCATTAATGTGCCCCGCATTTTTTAACACTTTCATCTCTACTCTTAGTTTTTTTTGTAAATTTTGTGCTTCTTCTTGTGTCATATAAGGGTCATTCGTTGAAGTGATAAGCAGTGCATCTGCTGCGTTGAGGCTAGCAGGGAGTGTGGCAGGAAAAAACTCACTCAGCTCATCAAGTGCGCAATCCATACTCGGAGGAGCGACAAGGTAGAGTTTTTGCAGCTTTTTTTCTAAGCGCTGCGTTTGGCAGTAATGAAACCAGAGGGTATTTGCAAGCGAATGGCATATAACAATGTCGGGCTTGAACTCCTCCAGCGCAGTTTTGAGTTCTTGCATCCAAACATCATACTTTGGTCTGTCAAAATCAGAAAACTTCAAAAAGTAAACGCAGCCGTAATCTTTGGCTATCTCTCCGGCTAACCAGCTCTGCCAGTGCGGATAGTCACTTCCTCCCCAACCATGTAAAAGCAGTACTCTTTTTGTCATAAGTTGCCTTTTTATTTTTTCTAAGTATAACAAAGTATAATTTCTAAAATTATTTAATGGTGAAAAAGAATGAAGAAATTGCTATTATTACTACTGATTATCGGTGTTGGGGTAGGCTACTACTTCTATAAAAAAGAAGGGAAAATACTCCCTTATTATGAGCAACTGACACAAGATCATGTCGGTGTAGCGGTAGATCTGCAAGACCCTGCACAAAAGGAGGCACACTTTGTTGGTTCAGATAAGTGCCAAAAGTGTCATAAAGAGAACTATCATGCCTGGTCACACTCGCAACATCCGCGTATGATTCAAGATGTGGAGAAAAATGCCTCTGTTGTCGTGGGAGATTTTTCAAAACTGCCAAGCGATGCGAACTTTATGCTTAAAGATATTGTCTACACCATAGGGAGTAAATTTAAACAGCGTTATATGCTTGCAAAAGATTTTAATGGGACACAAGATTATGTAGTTGGAAACTATCAGTGGAACACGCAAACAGGGAAGTGGCAGCATTACAAAACATGGCACTACTGGTATAAGGATGCCTACCCGCATGACAATATGCAGGTGCCTACTTCAAAAACCTGTGACGGCTGTCACTTCACGGGGTATATGGCTGAACAAAAACGTATAGAGCCGGGGATTGGGTGTGAGATGTGTCATGGACCGGGATCAAACCACATAAAAGATACAAAATCAAAAGTTTACTTAGCGGCACTTGCTGACCCTGTCCGCCAAAATGAGGTTTGTCTGCAGTGTCATATGAGAAACCGTGACAACCGTCTTAAAGATCATAATATGAGTGAAATCTATGGCGATGCAGTGGATTATCCAAAAGGGTATGAAGCGGGACGCTCTTTGGCGAAGTATAAAATGGTAGCACCGTTTGTGATGGGGCATGAAACGGGTGAGTTCTATGCAAACGGTATGGGCAAACACAACCGTACACAGGGAAATGAATATGTACACTCAATGATGGGTAAACACGGCATTACTTGCATAAACTGTCACAACCCACACACACTTGCACCGACTGCAAAAAACAATACGGGAAATGCTCTGTGTATGAAGTGCCACTCTTTTGGTTCGCCAATAGGACCGCATGAAGAGACATTAAGTGCGCATACACACCATAAAGCCGACTCAAAAGGAAGCCTTTGTGTTGAGTGTCATATGCCAAAAGTAGGACGCCATACAGGGAAGTCGCCACTTACTGTACGCTCACATATGTTTGGCTTTGTAACACCAGCAGAGACATTAAAGTATAAAATGCCTAAAAAGACAAATGCCTGCTATGCCTGTCATCAGGACAAAAGCATGAAAAGCCTACAAAATGACCTTGAAAAATGGGGTATGGTAAGCTGGGATAAACGTTAAAGATGCAAACTATTCTTTTTGTATGTCTCGGAAATATCTGCCGCTCTCCTTTAGCTGAGGGTATTGCCCGACACTACATCGAAGCAAATAAACTTGATGTAACGGTGGACAGCTGTGGCACAGGAAGCTGGCACATTGGCGAGCCACCGTGTGAGAACTCCATCAAAGTTGCGAAGATGCATGGCATTGACATAAGTATGCTGCGTGCACGACAAATCACTCTTGAAGATTTAGCTGCGTTTGACTTGATAATAGCACTTGATAGCAGCAACATTGCATCTCTTTTACAAATGGGATGCCCAGCATCAAAACTTAAAAAACTTGGTGAGTATGGTTATAATGGTGAAGATGTCCCCGATCCGTACTTTTTTGACGGATTTGAGGGGTTTGAGTATGTATATAAGATGATAGATGAGTGTGTAAAAGAATTATTATTGTAAAAATATAAATATTTGACATTGTAAATCATATTGTATATAATATGACTATGAAGGTAGTGATAGATACTAATGTGATTTTACCAGCATTGATGTCAATAGATGGCGTTTCAAACAGACTTATGCTTTGGCTCTTTTCTAATGAGAGGAAAATAAGTGTTGTTTCAAATACATTAGTCATGGAATATCAAGATGTTCTTTTAAGAGACAAAAATAGAAAAATTTATGAGCAATTTGATGAGAAGGATATTGTAGCATTTGTTGATGATATATGTTTGATATCTTTTCATCAAAAAATTAATTTTTTATGGAGACCTTTTTTAAAAGATATTAAAGATGATATGGTGTTAGAGACTGCGTTCAATGGTGAATGTGATTATATCATCACCTATAATGTAAAAGATTTTGCAGGCGTAAAAGAGAAGTTTGGCATTGAGGTTGTGATGCCTAAAACATTTTTGAAAATTGTAGGAGAAATAGAATGAATTATGCTCTAAGAATTCCAGATTATTACAAAGCAGATATTGAAGATGTGAAGGGTGAAGTTTCTATGAACCAGTTTATAGTAAACGCGATAGCTGAAAAAGTTGCATCTTTGAAAACTGTTGACTATTTAGCCCAGAGAGCAAAGAAAGGCTCTCGTGAGCATGCAATTTCCATGCTAAAAAAGGCATCGTCTAAAATACCTGATATCGACGATACTATGTCGTGAGCATTTTAAAGTTTTTCAGTGTATAAAGTTTTAGACTCTCACCTTTTAGCTTTTTAAGCTCACTTGAGAAGCCTTTTTTTGCTACGATGACAAAGATGTCTGGGTTTATGTTTGCTTCTTTGCAAAGCTCTTGGAGTTTTGCAAGTTCACTTTTTTTGACTTTTGAGTTTGTATATTTTGTGATGCCGACTATGGTCTTGCCAGATTTTGTTTTGGCATAGATATCAAACGCAGCACTCTTGTCCCAATAATCAGATATTGCTTCTATTTTGTCTTCTTCTTTGAAGCTCTCTTGTATGAGAGCATGTGAGAGTTGTGTGAAGATGAGGTTCGTAAACTCCGCTTCACGGTTTTCCCAACGTTTTTTTACTTCAGTGTAGTCTTTGTCTCGGATGCCTTTAAAAAGCGGAGAAACAAAGGCAAACCAAAAGCGTAAAAATGGCGTTGTAAAGTAGAGTTTGTTGTCTATTTTCTCATTTTCAGCCCATGAGGTAAACTCTTTTTTTGGTTTTTCCACGTAGATAATGCCACGCTCTACTAGCTCTTCAACAGCCTTGTCTCCTACCTCTTTGTCAAGTTTTGCCCGTTTGTAACTTGAGTGTGTTTTACCATCACCCATAGCGATGGCACTTAAAAGAGAGTGGTAGAGTGGTGCGCCAGATGTGATGTCATTGACATCATTACGGATGTAAGAGTAGTCATCAAGAATGAGTCTTTCAATAAGCTCATAAGAGGGCTTGGATGTGTCTATGTCACCCCAACCGACACCACCGAAGATGGCGAACTTTTCAACAGCATCTTCGAGTGTTTTTGGCTTGTGCTCTTTGTAAAATATTTGAAACTGTTTTGCAAGTGGCTGCGTTTGTGATAACATTGGTAACCTTTTTATAATTCTTCGCATATTATACACCATAACTACACAAAGACTACACATTATTTCTATACAATGCTTCAAAACAACAACACAAAGGATAGGTTATGAAAAAGTTAAACTTAGCAGCAATGCTTTTAGGAGCAGCGTTATTTACAGGTTTAGGTGCAGTTTCACTCAGTGCTAGTGGGATGAAATGTGGTGCAGGTAAGTGTGGTGCTTCTATGGAAAAACCGGCAAAAAAATGTGGTGCGGGTAAATGTGGCGATGCTAAAAAAGCTGCAAAGAAATCTATGAAATGCGGCGCAGGAAAATGTGGCGATGCTAAAAAAGCTGCAAAGAAATCTATGAAATGCGGTGCAGGAAAATGTGGATCTAAATAGCCCAAACACTACAAAGTACTTCTAGTGAAGCAGTAAGAAACTCCCCTTTCTACTGCTTCGACTTACTTCTAACATCATCCTTTTTTCTTTTATTTTTTTGCACTTTTTTCGTTTAGACACTACACGTTTGCTACACACAATACAGTTACAATACCTTTAATGAAACGAAGGAGTTTATTATGTATCTCAAAAATATCTATCTCGAATTTTCCCGTCTGAGTGAGTATTTCAAATCTTTGAGTTTGCTCATAGCAAGAATTTTGGTAGCTTATGGTTTTTATGAACCGGCAATGATGAAGTGGCAAGATATGAAGTCTGTTGCAGAGTGGTTTGGTTCTATGGGTATTCCCTTTCCAACACTTAATGCGTACATGGCAGCAAGTACAGAAATTACAGGTGTAGTACTACTTACTTTAGGACTTTTTACACGCCTTATTTCCATGCCACTTATCATTGTTATGATAGTAGCTATTGTGACCGTACATTTAGGCAATGGATTTTCAGCAGGTGATAACGGCTTTGAAATTCCACTCTACTATATGTCATTTTTACTTATTTTCTTCTCTCATGGAGCTGGAAGATTTTCACTTGACCATATAATCTTTGGAGAAAAAAACTAAGTTATGGAAGCACTTGTCCACTTTACGCATGAAATAGGGGAGATGCACTTTCCTATTTTAATGTTTTTGATGAAGGCATTCTTCGCTCTTTTTGTCCTTGTCTCCATCATTTTATTTATTTATGATAAGTATATTCAAAGAGAAAATCAGCTGCTTATAAACTACCCGCTCATCGGGCGTATGCGCTATGTATTTTATGCACTGCGTGATCCTATGCGGCAGTACTTTGGCGATGAGAAGTTTTATGAGTCTTTTGACAAAGTACGCTGGGTCTATGACTCAGCCGAGCGAAAGTCTGCCTATGCTTCCTTCTCCCCCGGTCAGCCGCAAAAGAGTGCTCGAATATCCATAAAAAATGCCAACTGCGTTTTAAATACTGAAGATGTGAGTGATGATTTTAGTGTCACCTTTGGCGAAAACTCTCCCATTCCTTTTAAAACAAATTCTGTATTTGGCAGGAGTGCCATGAGTGATGGGGCGATTTCACCAGAGGGAACACGGGCATTTACAAAGGGTGCGTACCTTGGAAAGTTCCCTATAAATACAGGAGAGGGAAGTCTTACTTCTAATTTTTTCTACACACATAAATACACACGAGAGTGTAAATTCTTCCAAACGCAGGAGGGAACATTCTTTGCAAAGGGGGTGTACCGTTTTTTGCGTTTTATGTTGAACGAGATTATTGCACAAAAGGTCTATAAGCATATGGTGGTGGATTCCAAGGCACCTGATAGTTATCTCTTTAACCAAAAAGAGATGCTCTTTTACCGGGTAGATTGGGATGCTCCTTTGGATGTTTTTCCGAGTGTTGTACCTGATGATATGCCTGACATTATTTTTCAGATGGGGAGCGGGCTTTACGGGGTACGTGACAAAGATGGAAACTTTTGTGAGACAAGATACCAAAAGACAATGCGTTTTTGTAAAATGACTGAGATAAAAATGGCGCAGGGTGCTAAACAGACAGGCGGAAAACTTCTCGCTTCAAAAGTGAGTGAAGAGATAGCCTACTACCGTGGTGTTGAAGCGCATAAAGATCTCTTTAGTCCAAACCAGTTCCCCTATGGCCATACTTTAGAGGAACTTTTTGACTTTATTGGACGGCTTAAAAAGCTTTCTCAAAAACCAGTGGGTGTCAAGATAGTCATCTCCTCTGCCGCTGCGTTTGATGAGTATGCAAAACTCCTAAAAGAGCGTTTAGCTGCAGGGAGTGATGCCTATCCTGATTTTATCACGATTGACGGGGGTGACGGCGGAAGTGGTGCGGCACCTCTTGAGATGATGATGACTGTTGGAATGGGTATAGCAAAAGCGCTCTATATAGCAGACACTGCGCTCAGGCGTGAAGGTGTTCGTGAGAGGGTAAAACTCATAGCAAGTGAAAAGGTGCTTACTCCTGATGATGCCATTGTCCTTTTTGGCATTGGGGCTGATTATGTCGCCATTGCAAGGGCATTTATGATGAGTGCAGGGTGCATTCGAGCACGTGAGTGTTCAGGTGCACATGGCAGAGCTTGCCCTGTAGGACTTGCAACACAAGATAAGAAAAAGAGAGCATCATTTTTGGTAGAGAAAAAGGCGAAAAATGTTGCCTCTTACCATGCGCAACTACTTGCAGGTATTCGTGGTCTTTTGGCTGTAATGGGTGTAGATGAATTGCGTAAGCTAGGTAAGAAAAACTTAATATTTAAAGACCATACAGGTAAAACCTATATGAATGTCGACAGATATTTTGAGGAGTCTTTGATTAACTAGAGAAGGGTGAGTGTTTAGCTTCTTATACATCTTTATATTTGTCTCTGATTAGTGTAAATTTGTCTAAGTTATCTAAAAAGAGTGTTACCAGATTTGGGTCAAAATGTTTGCCTTTTTGTTCTTTAAAGAGTGCAAGAATTCTATCCATCTCCCATGCTTTTTTATATACGCGTTCACTTCCAAGCGCATCAAAGACATCTGCCACGGCAGTAATACGCCCATAAATATGAATACCTTCACCCTTAAGTCCTCGCGGGTAGCCTGAACCGTCCCATTTTTCATGGTGTTCTCCTGCAACGATAGCCGCAGCTTTTAAGATAGGTTTGGAGGAGTGCTTGAGCATCTCATAGCCAAGTTGTGCATGTGTTTTCATTACTTCAAACTCATCTTCATCAAGTTTGCGCGGGGCATTTAAGATGGCATCGGGGATGCCTACTTTTCCGATGTCATGCATAGGACTTGCCATATGTAAGATTTCCGCTTCATGTGGGTCAAGCCCGTAGAGCAGGGCAAGCTCTTTTGAATAGAGTGCGACTCTTTTTACGTGATTGCCGGTCTCCTTTGAGCGAGTTTCCCCAATCTCACCCATTGCATAGATGATCTCGCGTTGTGTCTCTTCTATTTCATCATTTAACTCAATAATTCTAGTAATGTCGGTAAAGTACGCCAGTGTCAGGTTCTCATCACTAGGGGTTTGGAACTCAACTTGAAAACAGCGTTCATTGGCATGGCAGATAAGGTCGTTTTCATCTATTGTAAGATCATGTAGATGATTGATATCATCAAAAAACTCTTTTGCATATTTGTTTTTAAACAGGACTTTTTCACTTTTATTGTCAAAGATAAAAACGGGAGAAGTGTTGTATTTTGGAAGAAGGGAGAGGTAGTAGTTCTCTTTTGAAAAACGCTTGTTGATTTTAAAGAGATAGTATAGAAAACAAAACTTAGTGTAGGCAGTATAAAATATGATTACAGCCAGTGTACCAAGTACAAAAGAGTGAGTAAAAAAAGCTAACAGCATCAACATTGCAGCGAGGAGTGCTCGAATGTAAGAATCTCTGTTTGTCATATTGCAGCTTGTTTTTTTAAACATCGCAACTCCTCTTTTTGTTGTATATGAAGTATAACATAAGTTTGAGATACACAATCTATGCACACTTTTTGAGTATAATAGAGCCAAGATAAGAAAAGGAGGACCTTATGTGTATTCCTCATGGTATGACA
>JALUZQ010000029.1 GCA_027011725.1 Sulfurimonas sp.
GTATCTCTATAGTCATCAACATTATTCTAAAAAAAGTAGGAATATCGCAGATTATCGGTTACATTATGACCGGTACTATTATTGCCTATGCTTTTAATCTTCATGAAGCAGGGCACTCGCATGAGCTTGAGACCATCGCTGAATTTGGTATTGTTTTTTTAATGTTTACCATCGGGCTTGAGATATCACTTGCTAAAATGGGAACGATGAAAAAGGAGATTTTTTTAAATGGTACACTGCAAGTAGGTATTACCTCTATTATTGCTTTTTTTATAGGACACTATCTTATCCATCTGGATATGACCTCTGCTTTAATAGTCGCACTTGCTTTTTCGCTCTCTTCAACTGCCGTTGTTCTGAGTTATTTGAAAAGTTCAAAAGAGATCCATACTGTCTATGGGCAAAATGCGACAGGCATACTTATATTTCAAGATATTGCTGTTATTCCTATTCTAATTCTTATCAGTTTTTTGACAAACGAGAGTAGTGAAAGTGTTTATGTGATTTTAGGGCATACGCTTTTAAGTGTAATTGTTGTAATCGCCGTACTTTTCATTGTTGGAAAACGCTTGGTTACATGGCTCCTACACTTTTCCGATTCAAGTGAACTTGATGAACTCTTTATGGGATCTGTCTTGTTCATTGTGATGGGAGCATCGCTGTTTGCTGCGTATATGGGCTTTACCTACTCTTTGGGTGCTTTTATCGCGGGGATGATTATTGCCGAGACGAAGTACCACTATAAGGTAGAGTCTGAGATCGCGCCATTTAAAGATATTTTGCTTGGAACCTTCTTTGTCGTTGTGGGAATGAAGATAGATGTAGCACTTTTTGTTGAGAACATCGGACTTATAGTCGGGCTCTTTGCAGTTGTGCTTCTTTTTAAAACGGCGATTATCTATCTGTTGATGCGTTTTTCTTACAGCAGTGCAAATGCACTCAAGACGGCACTTGCACTCTCTCAAGTGGGTGAGTTCTCTTTTGTGATCTTTGCACTTGCCTCTATGGGAAATCTTATAAATGAGCATGTTGCTTCCATACTTGTTCTTGTTGTTATTCTCTCTATGGTGGTTACACCGTTTTTCATATCGCGTATCAATGAGTTTGTCAATTGGCTTGTAAAAGAGAAAGATGTAGTCACAGACCTCTCAAGGTTGGAAAATCGTGAAAATCATGTCATTGTCTGTGGGTATAGTGTTGTTGGAAAATTTGTGACAAAACATCTTGAGGAGTTAGATGCTCCTTTTGTGGTCATAGATAACTCAAATAAACATGTAAAAGAGGCACTTGCTGATGATTTGGAAGTGTATCTTGGTGATGCATCAAAGACATCCATACTTGAGGCATTGCATATTGAAAAGGCCGCAGCTATTATTGTGACACTTGACAATATAGAGAAAAAACGTCTTATTTGTGAAGCGGTACTGCGTTACTCAAAAGACGCAAACCTTATAGTAAAAATAACTTCACTAGAAGAGAAGAACAAGCTTGCAGATCTCGATATAACGACTATTGTAGATGGAAAAGTAGAAGTGGCGCGTGTACTTGTTGAACGTATGCTCACTTGTCAACTGAAGTACCGCTAAACTAAACGCAGGAGTAGTTTCTAGTTCCCGCGTGAACCAGGTTTGATAGCTTCACTGCCATCTTTACAGAGTGGACACTCCTCTGGTGCATACATCTCAAATGTAAAATCAGCAAGTGCAAAAAATGGAATATCTTGTGGTAGTTTACAGTTTGGTTTTGTCTCTATATCGCTTCCCTCTCTATGGCAAAAACCACGGTTTGCAAGTGCTGCAACACCAACGATCTCACCGCCAAAGCTTTTGACAACACTAGCTGCTTCCATAGCGCTTCCGCCTGTTGTGATGATATCTTCACACATCAACACTTTTTCACCCTCTTTGACCTCAAAGCCACGGCGAATGCTCATCTCACCATTGACACGCTCTGCAAAGATAAAGCGCACATCAAGTGCAGTTGCAAGTGCAAATCCTGCTATGAGTCCGCCAAGCGCTGGAGAGCAGACCGTATCTATTTCAATACCGCTTGCTTTGATCTCTTTTGCGAGCTCCTCTGCTAGGAGTTTTGCTGTTTTTGGGTCTTCAAGGACTTTTGCAGACTGCAGGTAGAACTGTGAGTGGTTCCCGCTGCTAAGTTTAAAATGCCCCTCTAAAAGAGCATCTGCATCCATATATATTTTTTTAATGTCCATATATTTATTTCCTAGTTTTTATAGTTTTAAGAGCACCAAGGGTGCAAGGGCTCTCTGCCGAAGAGAACCAAGCGTTAGCGTAGCTAAAGGAATTACTTCCTTTGGCGTGATTAAACTTTGAGTATCTCAGCTTCTTTCTCTTTTAAGATGCTGTCAACTTTTGAGATATATTTATCTGTAATTTTTTGAATGTTCTCTTGAGCAGATTTAGATTCATCTTGTGTGATCTCTTTCTCTTTTTCAAGTTTTTTAATCTTGTCATTTGCATCACGTCTATCGTTTCTTATAGAGACTTTTGCATTTTCACCCATAGTTTTCATCTTTTTTACAGACTCTTGACGTTGTTCAACTGTCATTGGAGGGAAGAAAAGTTTGATTTGATCACCGTCATTGTTAGGGTTTACACCGATATTTGCCGCTTGAATAGCTGCTTCAATGTCAGGTAAAAGATTTTTTTCCCACGGATTTATGACAATAGTTGTCGCATCAGCTGCTAAAACAGAGCCAACTTGATCCAGTGGAGTTGCTGTTCCATAGTAGTCGATTTTTACGTTATCAAGTACAGAAGTAGTTACTTTTCCTGTTCTGAGTGTTTTAAAATCTCTTTGCATATGTTCGATGCTGCCTTGCATCTTGTTTTCACATGTTTCAAATATCTCGTTTAGCATTTGTATTCCTTGCGTTGTATGAAAATAAATGTTGCTATTGTAGCGAGAAATATTTTAAGAGCGAGTAAAAGGAGGGAGTTTTAAAAACAGTTGCGTTTATGCAACTATTTTGAAGTGTTTGCTTCTTGTGCTGGAGCTACAGGAGCAGGTTGTGCAACAGGTGCAGCAACATTTGTATCTGGAGTCATCTCATCTACGACAGAAGACTGTGCAGCTTGAGAGTACATGTACCCAAGAGTGATAGTATTTATAACAAAAAGAAACCCAATAGTGAAAGTTGCTTTTGCTAAAAAGCTGTTAGGCCCCTTTGCCCCAAAAACAGATTCGTTCGAACCACTGTAAGCGCCAAGCCCAATGCTAGAACTTTTTTGTAACAGCACAGCTATCACCAACACGATAACCAATACTATTTGAACGATAAGTAAAAGACTAGTAGTCATATATAATTTCCTAAATTAAAAGTGGCGAATTATATCTAAAAAAAGGTATAATTACAAATTAAAACTATTTTTATTTTAGGGTGAGCCATTGAAAAACTTAAAGCTCGTGTTTTCCATTTTATTTGTTGCTATTGCCATTGTGTTTGTATTTATTTCTATGCAGAAGAGTGAGCAGCATGCAAACAAGCTTACTGTCGCTACGACAACTTTTGCATTGTATGACATTACAAAACACATTGCCGGTGATACGCTTAATGTTGTAAATATTCTCCCTTTTGGTGTGGATCCGCATAGTTTTGAGCCGACACCAAAACTGATGATTGCGTTACAAAAGAGTGCAATCGTCTTTTATAGCGGGGCTGGACTAGAGCCATGGACGCATAGTTTTCATTTTCCACATAAAGCGGTCAATATCAGTAAATTTGTCAAATTACGAACGCTCAGTGAAGAAGAGGAGCATCATGAAGAGCATGCCAAACATGAACATCACCATGAAAATGGCCTAGATCCTCATTACTGGCTCGATTTTGACAATATGAAAAGAGCGACCAAAGTCATAACTCAAGAGCTGATAAACTTACTGCCTCAAAATAAAAAACTTTATGAAGTAAATGAAAAGCGCTATATCACAATGTTAGATAATCT
>JALUZQ010000030.1 GCA_027011725.1 Sulfurimonas sp.
TCCCCACATAGCAGGAAAGAAGTTTTGACGAAACTTTTGTGTATCTTTTTTAATGCGTTTTGACTTGACTCTGAGGTAGTTAAAACCGCCTACAAGAAGTTTGAGTAGTCCCATTTTATACAGAGCGACAACATGTACGCCAACTTGCAGCACTCCTCCGATAACCACACCAAAACTGAGGTAGTAGACAATAGTGCTTTGGCTTGAGCCCTTAGAGAGCACTAAAGCAGCAATAAGAGAGAGATTTAGCAGTGCAGTAGAGAATGCAGAAGTGGCAAAATGCCCTTTGTACTGCAGCATGGAACTAAAAAAGGTGACGATGAAAATAAGCGGCAGATACCAGAAGTTTATGGCGACATAAGGAGAGGCAAGGGCAATGGTATGCGCATCAAAACCAACGGCAATGGCTTTTGTAAAGAGTGCCGGCAGAAGATTTACAATAAGGGTTATAATGAGAATAATAGAAAAAAAGAGTAAAAAAATGTTGGCACTAAAGACCGCTTTGTGTTTTGTTCGTGCAAACGCAGGTATAAAGACCTGTGTAAATGCACCTTCGGCAAAGATGCGGCGAAAGAGATTTGGCAGCTTGAATGCGATGAAAAAGATGTCACTGTAGACGTTCGCTCCAAGAGCGGTTGCTGTGAGAAGATCTCTTATAAATCCTAAAATTCTTGAGAAGAGTATTCCTGAACTGTTGGTGAAAATGGCTTTAAACATGGGCTTCTTTGTAGATAAAATGGTTACTTTACGAAATTTTAACAAAGGTTTGGTTAAAATAAGCCCTAAAATCTAAAACAAGTTTGGTAAATTATTATGGCACTATTTGGTTCGAGTAAATCTGAAGCAACAAAGACATCTATAAAAAAAGTAAGACCAGTTGTAGTGCGAACACAAAATGTTGCGAGTGAGATTTTTAAAGTTGCCAAATCGTATGAGATCAAACCTGAAGAGCTTGACTTCAACCTTTTTTATGTGCAGACATACACACGGGTGATGCTTGATGACCACTCTGCAAATGTTGACTGGAGTGAAGTTTCCCCAGATCAGCTCCATAATCTCGATAAAGAGACACAACTCTTAAACCCAAACTTTCAAATAAAGCAAGTTTATGAAGTAGAGATATTTCTTAAACAGATTGACCCTGCAAACCCTTGTAATAATTTTAAAACGGCAGTTGGTGCAAACGCAACGAAAAGTAAAGTCTATTTGAGTGTCTTAGCAGGGTCAAAACTCGCTTCGTATCCGGAATTTTCACATGATTTTGGACAAATGTTGAACAAAAAGAAGGTAAGAGCCGGCATACTTATATATATTTTCGATGAGATGGTCGAGCCGCTCATCTCTAAACTCTCCGCACAGCTTGAAGTGGCAGAAGAGCTCAGCTTTACGAAAAATGAGACCTATCTTATCGCCGAAGCGTATGAGCCCACTCCTACCATCAATGATAAAATAATATTGCACTATGAAACAAACCATAAGTTAGATGAAAATGCACGCATAGATTATGCAGCGCGTGGATTTATTCAGAGTGTGCGAGAGGGTGACTTACTTATAGAGTACGTAAAACCACAACCGGGTAAACCGGGACGTAACTGTAAAGGTGAATACATCAAACCTACAGAACCGGTAGTGAAATATGCACCGACATTTTCCGTAGATGATACCATTAAGGTAGTAGAAGATGACAAAACCATCAAATACTATGCCAAAGAGAATGGCTACATCGCTTTTGAGAACAACACATACCTGATAAAAACCGATGTAGATATAGATGAGATCAGTTTTAAAAAGACGGGGTCTATTGATAGTGGTGTGGATTCGGATGTAAACATCTCAGTAAGAGAAGCCGATGCGATTAAAGATGCTGTAGGGCAGGGAATGCATGTTGAGGTTACTGAGATTGACATTGACGGAAATGTCGGCTCAAATGCAAAGGTGATCGCTAAAAGAGCAAGAATAGGCGGACAGACACATAAAAGTGCAATGATACGTGCGGATGATGTAGAGATACATGTGCACAAAGGGAAAGCCTATGGAAAAAAGGTGGTGGTTGAGCGTCTTGAACATGGAGAGATAGATGCCAATGAAGTGCATGTCTCACAAGCGCTTGGCGGTCATATACGTGGACGGGATGTAAGCATCAACGTCTGTGCATCACATGTTCATGTTACTTCTTCAAGACGTATAGAGGTGAAAAAACTCATAGGGAGTGAAAATAGTTTCACAATAGACCCGCTGCTGAAAAAAGATGAAAAAGAGAATGTAGAAGAGCATAACAAAAAAATAAAAGAGCTTGAGCGGGAGTTGCGTGATATTCAAGCGGACATTAAAAAGTATAAAGTACTTGTTAAAGAAGGTACCCCTGCGTTTATAGAGATAAAAAAGCGTCTGATGCACTACAAAAAAAATGGTGTGAAGATGCCGGAGAGCTTTGTGAAGAAGTACAAACAGTTTCAAAAGATGCAAGAGCACCTCAAAGAGCTGATGCAAAAAGCAGAGGTGCTTCAAGACAAGCTTAACCTTTTAACAACGCGTACAGCTTCATTTCAAGATAACATTTTTGATGCAAGAGTCATTATGCGAGATACTTGGAAGGGTTACAACGAGATAAAGTTCAAGCTTGTGGATCCACCGATGGAGCTTGTCTATAAACCGATGGAAAATTCAAATGAACATGTCTTTGGACTGGTGCAACTCGATGAAGATGAGTATGCCATCCGTCCAATGAGTGAGGAGTAAGAGTGATAGTAGGTGTTCGCGGAAAAATAGTACATAAAGAGCCTTCTTTTGTGCATGTGGATGTTCAGGGTGTGATCTATGAGGTTTTCATTTCACTTCATACATTTTCAGCACTTGGAAGTGATGGAGTCTCACTCTTTACCACGCACATAATTCGTGAAGATGCACAACTGCTTTTTGGATTTTTAGAGCTGAGTGAAAAGAAGCTTTTTGAGCGTCTTATAAAAATAAACGGCGTAGGGCCAAAGGTCGCCATGGCGATCTGTTCTACCTATACACCTGAGCAGTTTGCAACTGTGATAAACAACAAAGATGTCAACGGTGTGAAAAAAGTACCGGGCATTGGGCCTAAGAGTGCAGGGCGTATTTTAGTTGAGCTCAACGGTTTTGATGCTGAGATACTTGGCAGTTCTCAAAGTTCATCTACCTCTTTGGCATATTCTGAAGCAAGTGAAGCACTTGAAGCACTTGGCTTTAAAAAAGATAAAATATCAAAAGCACTCAGTGCCTGTGAAGGGGAAGATACTGCTTCACTGGTGAAAGGTGCACTAAAATTACTTCAAACAATTTAAGAACAAGACGAGGAACATTATATTGAAATTAACTATACTATTTGGCGGTGCAAGTTTTGAACATGAAATCAGTATTGTCAGTGCGATCACACTTAAAGAGAAACTCTCTCAATTTAGCTTAACATTTGTCTTTTGTGACACTGACCATACTTTTTACCACATAGACGCTGCAAAGATGAAAGCAAAGACTTTTTCAAGCGGTGAGTATAAAAAACTGCCACAGCTGACACTTTCAAAAGAGGGATTTATACAAAAGAGTATGTTCTCAAAAACAGCGCATAAAAATGTCGTGCTCAATCTTATTCACGGTGCTGATGGTGAAGATGGTACTATCGCTTCACTGCTTGATTTTTATGGCATTGAGTACATAGGGCCGCGTAGTGATGCCTGTACTTTTTCATACGATAAACGCTATACGAAGTATCTGTGTGATGCTATTGGTGTAAAAAGTGTCAAGTATGAGGTAGTACGTAAAAATGAGCCTATCAATATTCAAATTCCGTACCCTATCATCATTAAGCCCTCACGTTTGGGAAGCTCTATAGGTGTAAGTATAGTAAAAGAGGAGAGTGGACTTGACTATGCCCTTGATGTTGCGTTTGAGTTTGATGATAGTGTTATAG
>JALUZQ010000031.1 GCA_027011725.1 Sulfurimonas sp.
CTTTAGCAGACCTCTTCTTGCAGAAGATGTCATAAAAAGGTTTGCTATCTCCTAAGCGTCGCTATCAGACGTTTTGGCTGTGTAAAAAGTTCAAGTGCATCTTCGATGGTATGACACACTATATCACTTGCAAAAAGTGTTTTTGTAGCACACCCCTCATCACCGATGAGTGCAATGCCAAGCTCGGCTGCTTCAAGCATTGCTATGTCATTATTGCCATTTCCCACAGCAACACAATGAGAAGTACCAAGCGTTTGGATGAAGGCTGCTTTTTCTTGTGTATGCTCGGTTGTCTCTAAAACCTTTACATTTACATCAAAATCTTCAAGCTGTTTATGCACACTTCCAAAGGTATCAGCTGTAATTACGTGCACATCAAAGCGTTTACTTAACTGCGGCAGTAAAGCTTTGACTCCCTCTTTAAGCAAACCATCTTTGGCTAAAGTACCATTGTAATCCAAAACAAGATGTGCAATCGTAATCTTTTTATAATTGTTTATATCTATCTCAAATTTGTTCATCTCTATTTCCTTTTTTTGTGCTAAACTCGCTAACAATATATTTATTTGAAGGACATTATACATTATGAAAGATATAAAGTTAACACAGTACAGCCATGGAGCAGGATGTGGATGTAAAATATCGCCACAACTCCTTGATACGATATTAAAAAGCTCACGAACAAAGCTTCCCTATCCTGAGCTTCTTGTAGGCAATGACTCCAAAGATGATGCCGCTGCGTTTGACCTTGGCAATGGAACATCGGTGCTGAGTACCACAGACTTTTTTATGCCTATAGTCGATGATCCTTTTACCTTTGGGCGCATCGCTGCAACCAATGCCATCAGTGACATCTACGCAATGGGTGGAAAACCGCTTATGGCGATCGCCATCTTTGGCTGGCCTATAGACAAGCTCGACGCTGAAGTGGGCAGTCGCGTGATCGATGGTGGACGCAGTGTTTGTGAAGAGGCAGGTATTCCACTCGCAGGCGGGCACAGCATCGACTCGCCTGAGCCTATTTTTGGACTTGCCGTCACAGGCTTAGCAGAAAATAAAAACCTCAAACGCAACGATACCGCAGAAGCTGAATGTGAAATATTTCTCACAAAACCACTCGGCATCGGCATACTTACCACTGCACAAAAACAGGGAAAAATAGCCGATGGCGACATCGACGCGGCAGTCGAAGCGATGTGTACGCTCAACAAAATTGGTCAAGAGATATCACAACTCGAAGGTGTTACAGCACTAACCGATGTCACAGGCTTTGGACTGCTTGGACATCTGAGTGAAATATGTGAGGGAAGCAATATCAGCGCTGTCATAGAGTATAAAAAAGTACCGACACTCAAAAATGTCAAAAAGTATTTGGAAATGGGCTGCGTTCCGGGTGGCACGCGCCGTAACTTTGCAAGCTATGGCAACAAAATAGGGCCAATGACCCCAGAACAGCAAGACATATTATGTGATGCACAAACTTCCGGAGGACTGCTTTGTGTGGTCAAAAAAGAGAGCGTACCGGCATTTTTAGAACTTACCAGAAAAAATGGACTTGACCTTGAAGCTATCGGTGAGACGATTAAACACAGTGAACATCTCATAGAGGTACGCTAAAGGTGAAACTTACAGAAGATTTTCGCTCCATTGTGCTTAACAACACACCACTTTTGGATGTACGCGCACCCGTAGAGTTTAAAAACGGTGCATTTGTACGTACAACAAACCTGCCCATACTCACTGACAAAGAGCGTGAACTCGTTGGAACGATGTATAAAGAGCAAGGCAACGCCGCAGCAGTACAACTTGCCGAAGAACTCATACAAGAGAGTGGAAAACAAAAACGTGTGCAAGAGTGGAAAAACTATCTGCAAGAAAATCCAGATGCCCTTTTGTACTGTTTTCGTGGAGGACAACGCTCAGGCATCGCTCAAGCGTGGCTTGAAGAAGCGGGCATTAACATAACACGCCTTAAAGGAGGCTACAAAGCCTTTCGTAACTTTTTGATGCAAGAGAGCCTGCGCATTACCAAAGAGCTTAAAAGCACCATCATAGGTGGTCGTACAGGCTCAGGAAAGACCATACTTCTACAAGAGCTTGACAATGCCATAGACCTCGAAGGCTTGGCACACCACAGAGGTTCAACATTTGGCGGTTTTGTCAAGGAACAACCAACGCAGATAAACTTTGAAAATGACCTTGCCTATGCACTTATTCAATTAGAAGAAAGAGGCTTTCACGAGTTTGTCATTGAGCATGAGAGTCATAATGTAGGAAAGATTTTCATTCCAAAAGGCTTGTATGACAACTTTATGGATGGAGAGCTTATACTACTAGAAACTCCACTTGAGCAAAGAGTTGCCATTATATTTGAAGAGTACATTGAAAATGCACTAAAGAGCTACCATGACAAATATGGTGATGAAGGCAGAGAAAAATGGGCAGAAGTCATACGTAAAAGTATTGACAAACTTCAAAAGAGAGTAGGAAGCGAGCGGCATAAAGAACTCAAAGCACTTTTTGAAAATGCTCTGCAAATGCACGTAACAAATGCCGATTTGCAAGGCTATAAACCACTCATAGAAAAATTACTCATCGAGTACTATGACCCGATGTATGATTATCAAATAAAAAAGAGTGAAATTCCTGTTATTTTTAAAGGAAGTGCCTCTGAGATTTTAGAGTTTTTACACAAACGCAACGCTACCAAATAACTCCTCTGTATCGTAGAGGGATTGGGCGTTTTTCACTTTATACTTTTCACTAATATTAAAAAGTATGAAGTCTGCTTTTTCACCCTCTTTTATCTCTCCAGCCTCGTAACCAAGCGCTTTTGCAGGGTTTTTCACTGTAAGTTTGACAAGCTCAGGCATTGTGATGAGCCCAGATTTTACAAGCTTTGTGTAGTACAGAGGTAGCGTATCGCTAAGTGCTTCACACCCATAGGCAGCATCAAAAAATGCCACCTCTTTATTTACCGGTGAAGATGGTTGGTGCAGTGTTGTGAGCATATCTATCTCACTGCGTTTGAGTGAGTCTTTGAGTGCTTTCATATCCTCTTTTGATGCGAGTGGAGGGTTGAGCTTTGCAGTGGTATTAAAGTCGTTACAAGCCTCGTCACATTGCAGCAGATGGTGAATGGAGACTTCACAGCTCACCTGAACACCTTCCTCTTTTGCTTTGTTGATAAGTTCTACCGAACGCGGTGATGCGATGGACTTGAAGAGTATTTTAATGTCAAAATATCTTGCGATCTCTATCATACGAGAGACATGCAGAACTTCACTCAGCTCAGGAATACCTGCAAGTCCAAGGTTTGAGCTCACATCACCATCGAGCATTACCCCTGCATTTATAAGCGAGTTATCTTCTGCTTTACAAAAGAGTGTTACACCATACATCTCTACATATTCAGCAATTTTAATGGCAATGTTATTTTTGGCAATGGTGCTCATATAGGGTGCTATAGCGCCTTTTTTAAGCAGTATCGCAATGTTAGAGAGAGACATATCATCTTTAAGAGTATTAAGCATAAAGTCTATCTGAGGCGTTGTTATCTCTTTTGTGCCGTTTTGGGCAAACTCTAAAACCACTTCATTGTCTATGGCAGGATTGGTATCTGCGTTTAAGACAACATGCCCTACTCCACCTTTTTTTGCCTCTTTTGCAATGCGTGCGATTGTCGTTGCGTTTAAAGATGAGTCTAAAACCCGTACATTTGTATCGACAAGGCTTGGAAGCAGGTATGCACCCTTTGCATCGATGACTTCATCATCACTCAAGTTTTTTCCTATTGCGACAATAACGCCGTTTTCAACTTTAACATCAACTTCTCTCTCACCGTTTACATCACATACCACTGCGTTTGATATAAGCATTTTAGACCACCTTCGATATAATGCTGAAATTATAGCATAGGAATAGCGATGAAACTACTTGTATCTGCACTTGAACACTCTGCAAATGTCCATCTTAAATCTCTTAAAAACGAACTAAGCGATGATGTGGAGTTTATGGGTATATTTAACAGCGAGCTTGGAGAGCCCATAGTCGATTTGCGTTCACTTGCCATTATGGGGTTTGTTGATGCCTTAAAAAAACTGCGATTTTTCTTTAAACTCGCTGATGAGATGACAGAACTCGCTCGTGATGCAGACAAAGTATTGCTTATGGACTCATCAGGATTCAACCTCCCACTTGCAAAGAAAATCAAGAAAAAGTACCCCGAAAAAGAGATAATCTACTACATTCTCCCCCAAGCGTGGGCATGGAAGAAAAAACGCATTCCCGTACTTGCCCGTACCATAGACAAACTTGCTTCCATTCTCCCTTTTGAGCCTGATTACTACCCAAAAGATGCACCCATCGAGTATGTAGGGCATCCTCTGCTTGACCAGATAAAAGAGTTTAAAACAAGTGTGGCAAAAGAGGTAAAAAGCGTCGTATTTATGCCCGGAAGCCGCAAGGGAGAGATAACAAAACTGATGCCGGTGTTCAAAGAGATGCAAAAGAGACTCAATCTAAACGCAGTGCTTATTATTCCTGAACATTTCACTCAAAAAGAGCGTGATGCACTCTATGGCGACATCACTGCGTTTGAGATATCGCACACACCGCACAAAACACTCTATGAAGCAGATTTTGCTTTCATTTGCAGCGGTACAGCAACGTTAGAGGCTTCACTCATAGGTATTCCTTTTATTTTAACCTACATTGCAAAGCCGCTTGACTACTTTATAGCCAGCAGACTTGTCAAACTCAACTATCTCGGGCTTGCCAACATTATGTTCGAAAAATTCAAAGGAGAGCCGCTGCATCCTGAGTTCATTCAAGATGATGTCACGGTTGAAAATCTTTTACAAGCGTATGAAGAGTATGACAGAGAGAAGTTTTTGCATGATTCACAATCACTGCGTGACTATTTGGGTCATGGAAGTTCTAAAAGGGTTGCACAGATCATCGAAGATGAGTGATTTTATAAACAAATAAGCTCGGAAGCTATACAATAGGTAAAAATAAGTGACCAATGGTCATTAAAAGGTTTTTACGTATGAAAAAATCACTCTTTTTTCTTTTCTCAAGCCTTCTACTCTTTCAAGGACTCTCTGCCAAAACACTCACACAAACACTGCAAGCAGTAGAGAATGCACCACTTTTAAAAGCGGCACACGCGAAAGCTCAGGCTTTTAAACATCTCTATGAAGCACAAAGGTCACTTGATTATCCTTCCCTTGATCTCTCTTACAGTGGTACCTATTTGAAAGAGAAGCCTGTGATGTATCTGCAAAGTGCTTTTCCTTTTCCTTTGCCAAATAACAATGCTTTGCAAGTTCAGTCACAAAACCAGTACAAAGGTTCACTGCGTTTATCTTACCCGCTCTTTAGTGGTTTTGCCATCTCTTCACTCATAGACAAATCCAAATTCGCATCAAAAAAAGCAGCACTCGAAGCAGATGATGTCAGACGCAATCTCTATCTCGGCGTTATTGGTCTTTATGCAAAAGCATTGAGTTTGAAAAAACTCGCTGCATCAGAGCGTACTGCCTACGATGCTACACAAAAGAGTTACACAAAGGCAAAGGCTCTTTATGATCTTGGCATGATTGCACCCTCAGAGCTCTACCGCCTGCAAGCAAGTCTCAGTGCAAGCAAATCGCATTTCATCTCTTTACAAAATGCGTATGAAGTGACATTGACAGAGTTAAGCTCACTTCTTAACACACAAATCACCGATGTTTCGCAACTCCCTGATGTGCATAAGGTCTCACTCACCAAGCTCACACAAGAAGCACTGCAAAAACGCCCTGACCTGCTTGCACTCAGAATGCTTTTAAACGAACAGACGAGTCAAGTTGCTTTAGCCAAAAGCGACTACTACCCAAAGGTAGCGCTTTTTGCACAAGCCGCACAAGTAGGTGACACAATGGAGCTCAAAGGCGACGGATATACGAACAAAGACAGAAGTGCAGCAGGCTTTGTCATAAACTACAATCTCTTTAGCGGCTTTAAAACCTCAAGCGAACTCGAAGCGGCAAAAGCAGCAAAACTCAGCGCGCAAGAGATGCTCAGTAACTACCAAAACAAAGTAAAAAGTGAAATAAAATCAGACTACCTTACCTTTGTTTCACTGCAGGCACAAAAAGAGGCGACACTTACAGGACTCAAGGCCGCGGCTTCTTATGAAAAGCTCGTGAGCGGAGAGTTTCAAAACCAACTCGCTGATGCTGACAAACTCGCACGTGCAATCGCGGCTACGGCAATGGCAAGAGGAACGCTCATAGACATCGAAGCGAAACTCTACACAGCCTATGCAAAAATGCTGCTTGAAGTAGACAGCCAACACTTTTTAGAAACACTTAATCAAGGATGGAAAAAATGATAAAAAAATATGGAATGTATATTCTCATCGCGGTTCTTTTTGTGATGGCTTCTGTGATGATCTATGTGAAGATCAACCCAAAAACACTTCCTGAAAACCTTGTCTCTGCTACAGGTAAGATCGATGGTGACCTCATTACCCTCAACACAAAGTACCCCGGACGTATCAAAAGCATCAACATTCATGAGGGTGAAGCTATAAAAAAAGGCAAAGTCATCGCCGTACTCTCAAGTAAAGAGCAGGAGAAAAAACTCTCCGCACTCCAAGCAGAAGTTCATGCAGCCCAAGAGGGAATAAAAGCGATGCAAGAGGAACTTACACTGACCAAACGCAGCGTTGCTCTTAACATTACAAAAGCAAAAGAGGCTCTGGGCATCGAAAAATCACAAAAAGACCAACTGCAAAATACCATAGAAGCGCAAAAAGCCCTGCTCCAACAAACACAAAAAGATTATGAACGTGTGCAAAAATTGTATGAGAAAAAGCTCATAGCCAAACACAAACTCGAACTTGCAAAGCTCAAACTCACTGCAGAGAGTGAAAAATACCAAGCACTTCAAAACAAAGAAAAAGCTGCTACTCAGGCAATAAGCATCGCACAAGCGGACTACAAACTAGCACTAGCACAAAAAAGAAAAACAGCAGCACTGCATGATAAAATCGCAGCACAAGAAAGCAGGCTAAAAGCACTTGTAGCAAATAAAGAAGAGTTACAAATCGCCATCAACGAACTCACCATAAAATCGCCTATCAATGGTTTTGTAGTGGAAAAAATTGCCAATGTCGGCGAGGTTTTAGGGGCAGGAATGGTTGTAGCTACACTGATTGACCCGCAAAATCTCTACCTTAAAGTTTATGTAGATACACTCACAAACGGCAAAATAAAAATAGGCGATAAAGCCGTCATCTTTTTAGATGCCGCGCCAGACAAAGCAATAGAGGCAAAGGTTAGTGCCATCAGTGCAAACGCAGAGTTTACCCCAAAAGAGGTAGCAGTTAGAAGTGACAGAATACAGCGTATTTATGGCGTACATCTGAGCCCTCTTCGTGTTGCCCCACTCTTAAAGCTTGGTATTCCTGCTGTGGGAGTCATCACTACGAATGGAAAAGATCTGCCAAAAGCACTTCGTGACATACCAAGCATCTAAGGCAAAATAATGGCAGACCTCGAAGTTTCAAACCTCAGCGTACACTACAAAAAGCTCACTGCCACGCACTCCGTCTCTTTGAGCGCAAACAGTGGAGATATCATCGGCTTCATCGGAGCAGATGGAGCGGGAAAGAGTTCTTTGATGCACGCTATTGCCGGTGTGATTCACTTTGAAGGCACAGTAAGCTACAAAGGCTACACCTACCACTCTCCACAAGAGTGTGAGAAGATAAAACCCGAGATCTCTTTAATGCCACAAGGCATAGGGCTTGTTTTATATGACACACTGAGTGTTGAAGAACATCTGGAGTTTTTTGCAGATATTCGTGACATCAAGCAAGATGAAAAGTTTTTAGCCTATAAAGAGAAACTTCTGCATATGTCAGGACTTAGTGAATTTACGAAGCGTTTAGCCGGAAATTTAAGTGGGGGTATGATGCAAAAGCTCTCACTTATCTGTGCGCTGCTGCACCGTCCAAAGCTTTTGATTTTAGATGAACCCACGACTGGTGTCGATCCGCTGAGTCGTTTGGAGTTGTGGGACATTTTGGATGCCATTAGAAAAGAAGAAGGCACCATTGCACTTGTCAGTACAGCATATATGCAAGAAGCAGCGAAGATGGACAAGATTTTGCTCTTTGATGAGGGAAAAATCATCGCACAGGGAAGCAATGCAGAGCTTATAGACTCCATCCGTCCTTTTACCTATCAGGCACTTAAAGAGTATCGTGAAGATGTCATCACCTTTGACAAACGCAGCTACTCACTGGCACCACTTCAGGCACAAGTAGCGGAGCCTACACTCGAAGGTCTCTTTTTTATCAATGCTCTTAAAAACAACAAAACACTGCCGCCTGTAGAGATTGGAGATAAAGAGCAGCAAGAGAGTGTACCACCTGTCATTATGCAGGCAAAAGGATTAACAAAATACTTTGGTGATTTTATTGCAGATGATCACATCGATATTGAGCTAAAAAGTGCTGAGATACTTGGACTCCTCGGTGCAAATGGAGCCGGAAAAACGACTTTTATCAAAATGCTTTTAGGTCTGTATAAAATTGATGAAGGGTCACTCTCTTTGCTTGGCAAAGATATAAAAAGTGCAGATGACAGACTCGAACTCAAAAGTAAAATAGGCTATGTCAGCCAGCACTTTGCTCTTTATAACGATATGACCGTTAGAGAAAATCTCATCTACTTTGCAAATATGCATAAAATTCCACTCGATAAGGCTCTGCAGCGCATCAAAAAGTATGCCTATGAGCTTGGATTTGCACCCTATATGGATAAATTTCCTACAGAACTGCCACTCGGGGTAAATCAACGCTTCTCCATTGCAGCTGCCTTGCTGCATGAACCACTTGTGCTCTTTCTCGATGAGCCTACATCAGGGGTGGACACCATTGCCCGTGCACAATTTTGGCAGATTTTGCATAAGCTCAAGGAGAAATGGGGCATCTCTATTCTCATTACAACACACTATATGAGTGAAGCGGAATACTGTGACAGAGTAGTGTTACTCAAGCGAGGGAAAAAGATTGCTGATGACACTGTTGCAAATCTCTATAAAGCACATCCCGATGCAAAGAGTTTTGAAGATATATTTTTAAGCTACTTTGAGGCACAAATATGAGAATAAACATCATAAAAGCTTATATGCTAAAAGAGTTTAAAGAGCTTGTACGTACACGGCTCATCGTTATGGTTTACCTGCTTCCAAGCATGATACTCATACTCTTTGGGTATGGTATTCGTATGGATGTCTCACATGCTCGGCTTATTATTATCGACAATGACCAAAGTAAGCTTTCGCAAACACTTAGCTCTAAGTTTGAACATACAAAATACTTTGACACCGTTGAGCGACATATGAGTGAAACGCAGGCCCTTAGAGAGATAAAGCAGGCGAAAAAAGATGCCATACTTATCATCCCCTCCTCATTTGAGAAAAATCTCCTTAAAGGAGAGAAGAGTGAACTTGGTATTTTTATCGATGCAGCTTTTCCTACACGAGGAACGACCATAGAGACTTACATACAAGGAACCATACTCTCAATGGCAAAAGAGGTTCTCGCCAAAAAAGGTGTTGCACAAAAGGGAATGATCACTATAAACAGTCGTAGTCTCTTTAATCAGGCTATGCGTGATGAAGATGCTATTGTACCCGGGCTTATAGGTCTGGTTTTACTCATAGCTCCGGCAATTCTAGCAGCCCTTTTAATCGTAAAAGAGAAAGAAAAAGGGACTATATTTAACTTTTATGCCTCACCTTTGAGTAAAAATGAGTTTCTAGCAGCAAAACTACTCCCTGCGTTTTTACTCCATTCACTCAATATTTTCATTCTTTTTCTACTGAGTGTTTATCTTTTTGAAGTCCCTTTTCGGGGCAGCTTTTTTCTCTACTGGCTTGCTAGTGAGCTCTACATTCTTGTGAGTCTCTCTTTGGGAATGTTCATCTCTGTCATTACAAAAAGACAGATAGTAGCCGTAGTGCTTACTGTCATCATCACTCTTATTCCCGGCTTTTTATACTCAGGCATCATTATGCCGATCTCTTCCATGGATGGGGCATCACAAATAGAAGCACATCTGTTTCCGATCATGTACTACAACCATATCATTTACGACACCTTTTTAATAGGTGAGGGGTTTGCATCACAAAAGAATCTGCTCTATCTTGGCATTTTACTACTCTTTACGCTTGTGCTCTTTAGTGTAGGAAAACTGCTGTTGAAAAAGGAGATGAAATAATGAAAAGTTTTTTCACTGTCTTTAGCAAAGAGATCATCTCTTTTATGCGTTCCATTCCTCTCGTTGCCGTCATACTCTACTCTTTTACTGCAGATATTTATATAGCAGGAGCAGGTATGCAGATAAAACCGCGTAATGTTGTCATAGGGTATGTTGACAACAGCGGCGGTGGACTGAGCCAAAAGATACTCTCTCACTTTCATCAGCCTGAGTTTGTCACACCAAAACCCTACCTTTCTCAAAAAGCACTCAGCCGTGCCATCTTTAACAAAGAGGTCTTGGTCGGTCTCATTTTTAACTCAGACTTTGAAAAAAAGTACAAAAAACATGAAGATACACAACTTGATGTGCTCATAGATGCAACGGCAGCAAGTCAAAGTCTTACCACTCTTGCCTATCTGCATAATATTATTTTAGATTTTGAAAAAGTAGATATTCCTCTCAAACTCCAATCACACAAGCTTTTTAACCAAAATGCAGACAACCACTCTTTTATGGCTCTAACCGAACTACTCTCGATGATTACCCTGCTAAGTGTCATTTTAACTGCCATTGTGTTTGTAAAAGAGAAAGAAGACGGTACTTGGGATCTGATGCTGTTGATGCCTGTAAACCCAAAAATCATTATTCTGGCTAAAAGTGCGTCACAAGTCTTTATTGTCACGGCGGGAGTTGTATTGGCTCTTGGTTTTGTTATACTCACAACATTCAACACCCCGCTCAATGGATCGTTTTGGAGTTTTATGTTACTGACTCTGTTGTATGGATTTTCAAGTGCGGGCATAGGACTTTTTGTAGCGGCTATCAGTAAAGATGTGATGCAGGTAGCCCAGCTTTCCATCGTCATTATGATGCCACTTATATTTTTAAGTGGTGCATGGACACCCATTTATGCGATGAGCCCTGTTTTTCAAAAGCTCTCTCTCATCTCTCCGCTTCGTTACTACATAGAGGGGAGTGAGAGTATCTTTTACAGAGGGACTGCGTTTGTCGATTTGCTTCCATACTTTGGAGGAGTGACTCTTTTAGGAGTTCTTTTATATTGGTATGGATTTAGAAAAATAGGAAGACTTTTTTAGTCCTCTTTTTTCTTACGTGCTTTAATGTTTATTTTTTTACCTGTTACTTTTGGAGCATCCCATTTATCTCTTGGTGTTCCATCGTATCGGTGGTTTCTCTCACCTGATTTTCCTGAAAAAAGTGCTTTGCCGTTTTCATCTTTACCTAGAAATTTGTTTGGAGCTTTTTTCTTTTTTGCCCACTTATCATCTTTTGATTTTGCATCTTTTGGACGTTCACTGCGTTTAGTATCTTTTGCAAAATCTTTTTTTGGTTTATCAAAACTGTTTGTAGATTTTTCATAGCGCTTTTTCGCTACCTCTTTGATCTCATCTTTAGAGAGTTTTTTTGCTTTTGGTTTTTCATCTTGCTCTACTACCGGATAGTTAAATCCCTCTACACTCTCTTGTTTTATAGCACGACCTAAGAGCATCTCTATAAAATGCAAATCTTTTTGCTCACTCTCATCAAGCAGCATAAAAGAGTTCTCGGTAGCTTTTGCAGCACGCGCCATATAGACGATGTTCTTTATAGGCATCTCAAAGCCTATGATAATATCTGCACGGAGTTCTTTGTCTTTTATAAGATCTTTATCTTCAATGACCTGTATCTCTTTGTTTTCTAAACCCTCTTCAATGATTTTTGCATCTTTAGCCGTTACAACTACAATGCTTTTACCCTCATTCTTTGCTATAAGCAGGTTTAAAAGTTCTGTTTTTTTCTCAAATGGGCAGTGATAAACGCGGTGATTGTTGGGTTTTATGGTTAAGTTGTTTGATGACAAGTTGTATTCCTAAGTAAAGTCTTTATGCGATTATACCTAAATATTTTCTTTAATTATAGTCCGATTTTAATAGCCTTCTAAAAAGTATATCCTCAATATCTCTACTTGAATCAACAACTATCAAAATATAAATCTTCTCACCTTCAATCTTGTAAACAATTCTCCATCTTTTATAAATTAGCTCCCTGTATCGTAAAATCCCGATATGCTGAAGTTCCGGAACAACTCTTCTGCTTAAAGGAAAAATTGATAAGTCGTTACATTGTTCTTTTATTTCAAAAAAAATATTTTTTGCTACTTTAATGCTATCGGTTTTAATATATTCTATTATCTCTTCCAAATCATATTCTGCATTTTTTGTCCATATGACTTCAAAACTTTTCAATCTGTTATCCAAAAAGCTTTTTTTCTAAATTTTCAAACATTTCATCTTGTGGAGTTACATTCTCATTTCGTATATCCTCTTCGCTTTGAACTATCAATTTAAGCAAAGAAAGAGAGTTTCTTAAATTTTCATAACTTTTTATATCTTGGATAACAGCTTTTGCCTCACCATTTTGTGTAATAATTATAGTTTGCTTACTCTTATTTACGCTATTTATAACATCTGCTGTTTTTGATTTTAAATAACTGATTGGTTTTATAGTTTGGCTTAGTTGCATAACAAATCCTTTTTGATTACTGTAAAGTGTATCTAATTTAGTCT
>JALUZQ010000032.1 GCA_027011725.1 Sulfurimonas sp.
TCTTTTGATCTCTTCGCTTGTAGAGTATTTACTCACCGCCACAATTTTTACGATGTGGTGCTCGCTCACTTTCAAACGTGCTGCTTCAACACGTCTTATAACATCATCTATATATAATTTGTACTCTATTTCATTCATTTTTTATCCTACTAATCTATTTATATCATTATACACACCAAGTCCCATCAGTCCAAAGAGGATGACCCAGCCTGCGATGGTGAGGTTTATGACGACTTGCTCATTTGGTTCTCTGCGAAAGAGCAGCTCATAGAGGTTGAACATTATATGTCCTCCATCAAGGGCAGGAATTGGCAGAAGGTTTAAAACTCCAAGGTTCACAGAGATAAGCGCTGCAAAGAAAAGTACGCTCATCCAGCCAACTGCTGAAGCATCAGATGTAAGTTTGACTATGGAGATGACACCGCCCATCTCTGAGGCTGGAACGTCACCCATGATGAGTTTCTTTACACCTGTAAATATCAGTGTTGATGCAAATATGGTTTGATCTGTTGCGTATTTGAGTTTGCCTAGCATATCGAGCTCTTGTTTTTTCATCACACCGGTTGCGCTGATGCCTATCATCTTGCGTTTAACATCCTCTCCATACATGTTTTTTGCACTTTTGAGTGTCGGCGTGAGGATGATCTCTTTGAGGTAGCCATCTCTGTTTACTTCAAGATCAAGTGAACCTTGTGAGTGTGCTATCATCTCGGCCATCTCTTTCCATGTCTCAACTTTCTTCCCGTTAATACTTAAAATAGTGTCATTTGACTCTAGGCCTGCGATAAAAGCAGGAGAGTCCTTGACCACATCTCCAACTACGGGTGCGAGTGTGCTAGGATTTCCAAGTGCAATGGCAAAGTAGAGAATAAAGGCAAGCACAAAGTTTGCCAAAGGACCAGCTAAAAGGATGAAGATCTTTTGCAGCGGTGTTTTTGTGTTGTAGCTGTCAGGATCGTAACTCTTTTTTGTAGGGTCTGCATCATCTTGTCCTTTCATACGGACATAACCGCCAAGTGGAATGGCAGAGATGCTCCACTCTGTATCAAATGCACGAAAAGTAAAAAGGCGTTTTCCAAAACCGATACTAAAGACCTCTACATAAACACCCATTAAACGTGCTGCTGTAAAGTGTCCAAGCTCATGGAAAAATATAAGCCCCGAGAGAACGAGGAGTGAAACAATGTAACCCATCATTATTTGCTCTCCTTTGTTAGTGCATTTTTAAAGCCCCAGAGGTACTCCAAGCCTGAGTAGACTGTTAAGAAAACAGCAAACCAAAGCAGAGCCGTAGCAAATGGCCAGTGCATCAGTAAAAAGCCGATGGCTATCATCTGTCCGACTGTTTTTACTTTTCCTGCCCAAGAGGCTTTGACGCTGATGTTCTCACTTACAGCAACGGTACGAAGTCCTGTGATGAAAAGCTCACGAACAATGATGATGTAAATAGCCCACGGAGAGGCATCACCCATAACCATCAGCCCCAAAAATGCAGCGAGTGTGAGCATTTTATCGGCAAGTGGGTCAAGGATGGCTCCGAGCATTGTCATTTGGTTCCACTCTCGTGCAATGTAGCCGTCAAAAAAGTCTGTAGCAGAGGCAAGCACAAAAAGCAGGGATGCAAAGTAGTAGTTCCATGTGATGTCAAAACCGTTTTGAGTAAACACCTGCGGATTTAAAATAATCCAAAACATCAACGGAGCGATGAGTATGCGAATGGAAGCCAAAAAATTTGGTAAGTTGAGCAAAAAAATTCCTTCAATTATAAGTAGTGTGATTTTAGCTTTTTATTGCTTATTAAAGGCTAATAGACTAAGATTAGCTATGAAAAAAATATGCCCACTATGCCAAACACCATCTGACTTTTTTTACGAAGATACGCAGCGTTATTATAAGTGTCCAAAATGTTATGGTATTTTTGTAGCTGAAGAACAACTCCCAGATGAAGAGAGTGAAAAAGAGCGTTATGAACTCCATGATGATGACACGGAGGATGCAGGCTACAGAAAATTTGTCTCCCCAATTACTAACAACATTCAAAAAGATTTCAGCCAAAAAGAGAAAGGTTTGGATTTTGGAGCAGGAACTTCACAAATCATTACAAAAGTTTTGCAAGAAGCAGGGTATGACATACTCTCGTATGATCCCTATTTTCACAACTACCCACAACTTTTAGAACAACAGTATGATTACATCGCTTCGTGCGAAGTGATAGAGCATTTTTACCAGCCAAAAAAAGAGTTTACACTTTTAAAAAGTATGTTAAAAGAAGGAGGCAAACTCTATCTTATGACAGATATTTATGATGAGAAGATTGACTTTGCTTCGTGGTACTATAAAAATGACCCAACACATGTATTTTTATATACAAAAGAGACATTTGAATACATCGCAAAAGAGTTTGGTTTTAGCGTAGAAATGATAGAGAAAAGATTGGTGGTTTTAAGAGGGTAAATGGTGACCTACTGAAAAGTAGTTCCACCATCGACAAGGATTGTTTGACCTGTTAGCCAAGAAGATTCATCTGAACATAAAAATTTACAAGCACCTGTTAAGTCTTCTGGTTTTCCCATTCTTGAAAGTGGTGAGCGTTTTACAACTTCTGCTTTCACTTCTTCATAGTTAGGGAATGCTTTAAGCGCGTCAGTGTCGATTGGACCACCACTCACTGCGTTTACTCTGATGTTTTTCTCGCCAAGTTCTGCTGCAGCGTAGCGTACCATTGCCTCTACTGCTGCTTTGTTTGTACCGTGACCTGCATAGTTTGGAGTATAAACAAGATTACCAGTAGAACTCATAGAGATGATAGAACCACCACCCACTTTTTCCATACGTTTTGCAGCTTCTTGTGCACCCACTACAAAAGCATCAACAGTTGCAGTGTAGATGTTGTTGAGACCTTTTGGTTTTAAACGCATAAACGGACCAAAACCACCGACAACTGCACGACCAGAGATGATTGCGTTTGAGATGAAGTAGTCGAGTCTGTCGAAATCTTCATCAAATGCTTTGTAAACATCTTTATATGTCGTAGGCTCTAAGATATCAAGCTTATAAGCACGGCATTTTACACCGTAGTTCGACTCAACATCAGCAATGATCTCATTTGCTGTATCTGCGCTTGAAGCGTATGTAAATGCAACGTCACATCCCTCTTTTGCAAATGCATAGACTATCGCTTTCCCGATTCCACGTGTTCCACCGCTTATGAGGAGTGTTTTACCTTTCATATCTGCCATATTATAATCCTTTGATTTCGTAGTTTTTCATAACGTCTTCTATACGTTTCATATTTTGAGCACTTGGTGCAACAAGTGGAAGTCTGTACTCCAATGTCTCAGTGAGTCCCGCTATGTACATCGTTGCCTTTACGGGAATAGGGTTCGCTTCACAAAACATCACTTTGTTTAAAGGGTAAAGTTTGTCGTTGATTGCTTTTGCACCCATAAAGTCACCTTCAAGTGCTTTTTTTACCAGCTCTGATTTCAGATCAGGCATAAGGTTTGATGTCACAGAAGTAACACCTGCACCACCATTTGCCAAGATAGGATAGTCTATGGCGTCATCACCAGAAAAGACTTTGAGTTCAGGTCTTCGAGAGAGTAGCTCAACCGTACGTTCTAAACTTCCAGTAGCCTCTTTTACACCGTAGATATTTTTTACATCATCAAAAAGACGGATGGTTGTGTCTGCAGAGATGTCCACACCTGTACGACCCGGAACATTATAAAGCATAAATGGAAGCTCACTTACCGCTTCAGCGATCGCTTTGTAGTGCTGGTAGAGTCCTTCTTGTGAGGGTTTGTTGTAGTATGGTGAAACAGAAAAGATGGCATCAACACCACAACTTTGCGCATGTTTTGCTATCTCT
>JALUZQ010000033.1 GCA_027011725.1 Sulfurimonas sp.
TTGCAGCGTTGTATCGCTAAACGCAGAAGTTATACTTCCACTCAGTAATGCTCCGGAAAAACCGCCCGCACCAATAGTAAGTACCATAATGACATCTAAAGTACCCTTTTTATTGTTCAGGTAGCTTCCATAAATGGAACTAAAGACCATCTGCACAACGGAGATACCGATGGCAATTTTTGTTTCATACCCAAATGCCAATAGCAATGGAACTAAAATAGTCCCACCGCCTATACCAAAAAGTCCTGAGAGCAGACCTACACCAAGACCAAGAAAAATAAGTTCAAACATTTTTATCCAAAATTTTTTTGAAATTGTATCCTAATATTTATAATAATTTAATTTTAGTTTGTGTTTGCTTCAAGTATAATCTATGAACTATAAGAAGGGTTGATAATGATAAAAACTATTGAGACTGCTGCAAAAAATTTTTGTACTCACCAACTAAGGATGGAGTGTCAAAATCAAGAAAAATATGACAAAGTGAGAACGTTTATTGCTTACATAGATATAATTAGTAACAACAGTGACAAATATCGCGTCTTTATAGCTGCAAATGAAGCTTTTATACAGAGTGTAGCTACACTTTTTTTAGAAGAAGAGCAAAGTGATGAAGAGACACTCCAAGATATGACACTAGAGACTGCAAATTTGATCGTTGGCAGTGCTAAAGTACTTGCTGAAGAGTCGCAAAACCCGTATGATATAGGGACACCTTCTTTTGAAGGTATTACTGCGTTTGAAAAAGAGTATGATGAGATTACTATTCTCTCAAACGCAGCGAATGAGCTTATCATCGCTATTAAGGAATTAGATGCCTAATAAAAAAGAGTTTGACCCAGAAAAAGACCTTGCATGGATGGACTATTCGGGTATTTTAGATATGGAAGTGGAATTTGTCGCCGATTTGGGTGAAACAGACCTCTCTGTAGCTGAAATACTAAAACTAGAAAAAGGTTCTATTATAGATTTAAAAAAACCGGCCGGTGAGAGTGTTGAGTCTTATGTAAATGGGCGCATTTTAGGCAAAGGCGAGGTTATGGTCTATGAAAAGAATCTTGCTATCCGTATTAATGAGGTGCTTGACTCAAGTGCTGTCTTATATTACCTTTCAAAAGAGAGATTATGATAAAAATTGTTCTACTGTTAGTGTTACCTTTTTTCCTTTATGCTTCTAAAATTTTAAATTATAATGTCTATGATAGAACAGATAGAGCCGACATTATGATTACCTTTGACACGCCATACAGCGGCGTCATCAAACAGACCACTTCACGCTCAAAAATAGTACTTACACTTGATGGAGTAAGCATTGAAGCACCAAAGTCAAAAAGAGTTGCTTCTAAGTATCTTCAATCTATTGCCATCGTACCGCTTCAAAATGCAACACAAATCATTGCTACTGTACCGAGTCAAAACATCACACTCCATGCATCTAAGACAACTGACGGCTATGGACTAAGACTGAGATTTAGCCAAAAAGCTGTGACAAAACAAGAAACACAAACTACTCTGAGTACAGAACCTTCACTCTCAATGCTTCCTACAAAGAAAGATGAGAACATCTCTACAAGCTATATCATAGTTATAACACTCATGGTCATTGGTATTTTTATACTACTATATCTCAAACGTAAAGTACAAAAACAACCGACTTCCCCTCAAAAAACGAAAAAAGATACATGGCTGTTTCAATCAACAAACAGTGAAACAAAAGAACCCGTGCAAACAAAACCAGAAAGTAAAAGTGAAGAGAATGTAAGCATTCGTTTTCAAAAAGCAATTGACAGTGAAAACAGTGTTGTAATGCTCGACTTTGGAGCACAAAGCTATTTGGTACTTATGGGAAAAAGCAATATATTGCTTGATAAATTTACAGATGAAAAGCCCTCTTAAC
>JALUZQ010000034.1 GCA_027011725.1 Sulfurimonas sp.
CCCTCTTCACAGCAAGAGTTCGAGTCAATTTTGCAAAGCAGACATGAAGAGTTAGAATCTTTTTTATCAGACTCCAGCAATACAGGAGGAAGTAAGAAAGCTTCAGAACCACTTCAAGCCTATAAAGAGCGAGCAGCTACACTTCTTTACAGTGAAAATCAGTAAGCCTTCTGCTTCATAAAGTTCTCTTTGAGGAGCTTTTTCATAGTTTTTATTTGCGCCGTTGTCAATTCATATTTTGAATCCATCAACTTGTTGATATGAAATACTTCAGTAACAGTAATCCCGTATGGATCTTTCTTCTCTTTTGAGAGTACATTTGATTCATTAAAGCTGTATAAGTAGAGCTTTTTACGGTTTGTTTGTATGTAGTATGTCACTACTATCTCATCTGAGTGTTTCTTTTCTAAAGCGATGACAACTCTTTGATCCTCATCATATTCGCCATCTTTAATGTTAAGAATATTTTTGACATATTTTACGGCAATATAGCCTACATAAAATTTATTGTACAGATCATGATAGCGTTGTATCTCCGGTTTCATTAAAAATCGCATATCGATAATATGGTTTTTATGACCACGCAAAGACTTTGTGATCCAGCTCATAGTATTGTAATATCTAAACGGATGCAACTTCAGAGTATGTGCTTCTATCATCTTTTTAGACTTTATTTTATCTTTTGGTGAGAGCTTCCGCTTTTCAAGTGTTGTAATGTAGTCAAGAACTTTGGATGCTGAGAACTCTTTTGTGAACCATACTTTACAGTATGATGGAAACTGTTTCGTTCCAGTAGCACCTTCATTTAAAATAATGAGCGCTTTGATAGTGTAGTTTGGAAAAATGGTCTCTAAGAGTGCCTTTTTCTTTCGTAAACGTCTGCGGAGTTTCAAAACAGATTTTACAAGTGTCATCTCCACAAAGTAAAGCTCATTGTTCTTAGTAATGAACATCGCATCAAATTCACTTATCTCTCTACTCTTCGTTCTATAAACAATTTGCTCTTTTTCACTGATAGAGAGCGTATTTGCATATGCTTTATGTTTGTTTTGATGAAAACCTTTGAGTATGAATTTTTCAATGTCATCATTTTCCTCGGCATAACGCAGCAACTTCTCATAAATGAAGTTTTCATACACTTCACCTTCAAAAGAGCGGTATGAGCTGAGATATGCAGGGTCATCAAGTTCTATACCTTTTTTTATAAGAGAAAGGAGATGGCGTGTATTATACTCATAATGGAAAAGATTATCAGAAATGTTATCTGTTTGCAGGTTTTTTATTGATTTGCTTATTTCCAACATTACAGAGTCATCTCACTATTTTTAAAAAAGTCATCTATTACAGCGCGATATTCACCGACATCAGTAATACTGTTCACTGCGTTTCGTAAGGCAGAAGCGCCTCTATAGCCTTTAGAATAGGTATGTGTATGTTTTCTAAACATAGGTACACCATGAGTTCCGTAAAACTCTATCATTTTATCGAAGTGTTCCATAATGATCTCATGCTTCAGCGCTTGATCCACATGCTCATCACCACTGCGTAGTTGATGAAATATCCATGGAGCACCAACTGCACCACGGCCTATCATGACACCATCTGCACCGGTGTGTTCAAGTACCCATTTTGCCTTTTCATACGAATCTATATCGCCATTGGCAATAACAGGAATATTCACAGCCTCTTTTATCTCACGTATAGCGTCATAATCTACAGCCGCTTTAAACTTTCCAGCACGTGTTCTTCCATGAACTGCTAAAAAATCAGCACCGCTATCTTCAACAACTTTAGCAATATCAACATGATTTTTCTCTTCAAAACCAAGACGTATTTTAACACTTGTCATACTTTTATTGGAGGTGTCTTTAATCGTTTTGATAATATCTCCCATAAGAGGAAGATTAAGTAAAAGTGAGCTTCCGCTCCCATGTCCAACGACCTTGGGTA
>JALUZQ010000035.1 GCA_027011725.1 Sulfurimonas sp.
AGAGTCTCATATTTTAATTGGACATATCTTATGTGACATTATTGAAAAAGAGATCTTTGGCGAAGGTGTTGGTAAGTAGTTAATGAATAAAGCCCTTTTTTTAGATAGAGATGGTGTTATCAATGTCGAAAAGAATTATTTGTATAAAAAAGATGATTTTGAATTTATAGATGGTATCTTTGAATTGTGTAAACATTATCAGGAATTGGGATATCTGATTTTCGTTGTCACAAACCAGTCTGGAATAGCGAGAAAATATTACTCTGAAGATGACTTTTTAGAACTTTCTGAGTGGATGATTACTGCGTTTAAAGAGAAAGGGATAGAAATACAAAAAGTCTATTATTGTCCTCATCATCCTGAGATATCTGGAGAGTGTCGTTGTCGCAAGCCAAAACCAGGAATGATATTGGATGCTGCAAAAGAGTATGATGTTGATTTGTCACAATCCTTGCTTGTTGGAGATAAAGAGAGAGATATTGAAGCGGCGATAAACGCAGGAATTGATAAGAGTTATCTCTTTGATCCCTCTGATGAAATAAAACACTCAAAAGCAACGAAAATTATTCACAATTTTGAAGAGATATGGAAATAGAATGCTTATATTAAATAGTGGTGGAACATTTAATAAACGATACAACCCAATCAGTGGAGAGTTGGAAGTTCCTTATGATAATTATGCAATAGAGCGCATACTTGAGAGTGTTTCATGTGAATATGGCTTAGCCGGTGTTGTCTATAAGGACTCACTTGAAATGAATGCCGATGACAGAAAAATGTTGGCGAGTATAATTTTAGAATCAAAAGAAAATAAGTTTTTAGTCGTGCATGGAACAGATACAATGCATTTGAGTGCTGAGTTCTTTGATGAAGTGTTTGATGACAGAATTATAGTGCTTACAGGTGCTATGAAGCCTTTTGAAATAGATAAAACAGAAGCGAGCTTGAATCTTGGTATGGCAATGGGATTTCTAAACGCAGCTACTGAAAACGGTGTTTATATTTGTATGAGTGGGCATATTGAGAAATGGAACAAAATAGAAAAAAATAGAAATATAGGGAAGTTTGAAGTTGTCAGATAAAATAGCTTGTACACATTGCCATTTGGAGTTTTCTAAAGACGTGATGATAAAAGATGGGGAACATTACTTTTGCTGTAATGGTTGCCAAGGTGTGTTTCATTTGCTCTCCGATGAAGGTCTAGATAGCTTTTATGATAAGTTAGGGGACAATAAACTCGCTCCCCCTTCTGAACAGTTTGAAGATGCTTCAAATTTTGACTCTCCCGCTTTCTATGAGCGTTTTGTTTCTATAAATAAAGAGGGATTTGCTGAAGTTTCACTGATTATAGAGGGCATTCACTGTGCTGCCTGCGTTTGGCTCAATGAAAAGGCTTTGACAAATATGGACGGTGTGGTTGCGACAAATATCAACTACACAAATAATAAAGCAAAAATTGTTTGGGATGATGATATTGTTAAACTTTCTCAAATTATTGAGATGATCCGTGCCATTGGATATGATGCGTATCCTTATGATGCTTCTTTACAAGAAGTAAAAGCTGATAAAGAGAGAAAAGAGTACTACCTTCGAATAGCGGTAGCAGTATTTGCCACAATGAATATGATGACGATCATGGTCGCTCAATATGCGGGGTACTTTACAGGTATTACACCTGAGATCAAGCATATACTAAATATAGGGGAGTGGGTTCTCTCTACTCCTGTACTGTTTTATAGTGGCTGGCCTTTTATTCGTGGTACTTACTATGGCATAAAAACAAAAACGGTCAATATGGATACACTTGTAGCCACGGGTGCATTTTTAACATATATATACTCTATTTATATTACGCTCACAAGAAGTGGTGAGGCATACTTTGACTCTGTAACGATGATTATCACTTTTGTTTTGGTTGGAAAATTTTTAGAGGTTTTGAGTAAAAAAAGTGTTGCAGATACCTTGGATGTCATGAATAGGCATCTTCCGACTGATGTAAATGTTGTTGAAGATGAAAAAATAGTTACAAAAAATGTCAATGATGTAAAAATTTCTGATATTGTTTTGATAACAAGTGGTGAACGTGTTGCCATAGATGGTGAAATCATTGAAGGGAGTGGAAACTTTGATGAATCAAGCTTAACGGGTGAGAGTGAGCCTGTTTATAAAACAATTGGTGAAAATATAGTAAGTGGTACGGTAAGTATAGATGCCGATGTGAAGTATAAAGCAACAAAAGATTTTGCGCACTCTACAATGAGTAATATCGTCTCTTTACTTGAAAATGCGATGAATAATAAGCCTCGAATCCAGCAGCTTGCAAATAGAATAAGTGAATATTTCTCAAGTACTATTTTGGCTTTGGCATTTCTTACTTTTGTTGGTTGGCTGCTTTACTCCTCAAATTTTGAACAGGCATTTATGATTTCTATCTCAGTTATCGTGATAGCCTGTCCCTGTGCCTTGGCCTTGGCAACACCAGTTGCCACACTCGTTGGACTCTCTATTGCGTCAAAGAGAGGTATACTTTTTAAAGAAGCAGCACAGCTTGAGACTATGGCGGGTACAGATGTGTTGGTTCTTGATAAAACAGGAACGATCACAGAGGGAAAACCGGAAGTTGTAAATGCAAAAGAGTATAAAGAGTTTGACAAATCTTTACTCTATTCACTGATTTTACACTCTAAGCATCCTATTGCTCGTAGTGTTGCAGAGTATATATTTGATGACACTTTAGCGTGTCTCGAGCTTGAGAGTCTGCAAAATATTCCTTCTCAAGGAATAAGTGCTATGTATGATTCAAAGATGCTTGCAGGTGGAAATGCAAAATTGATGCAGGCTATAGGCATTGATATTCAAAGTAGTAGTGAGAACAGTGAGTTCTATTTTGCGTATGGTGGAGAACTTTTAGCAAAATATGAACTTTTTGATATGCCGCGTAAGGATGCTAAAGAGGCGATTGAAAATATTAAAAGACTTGGTATTACTGTTGTAATGCTTACAGGTGATCATGAAAGAAGTGCTAAAAAAGTGGCTGAGTTAGTTGGAATTAAAAACTTTGAATATGAAATGACTCCTGAAGGGAAAGCGGCGTATATTGAAAAACTGCATAGCGAGGGCAAAAAAGTGGTTATGGCAGGGGATGGTATTAACGATATCTTAGCACTTGCTAACAGTGATATTGGGATTGCTATGGGAAATGGAAGTGATATTGCCATAGAGGTGAGTGATGTGGTCTTACTGAATGACACATTTAGTTCACTCTATGACAGCTTTAAAATTTCAAAAAAGACATTTACCATGATAAAAGAGAATTTAGCACTCTCTTTTGTTTATAATGCCATTACTATTCCACTTGCGATGGCCGGTTTTATTATTCCTCTTATTGCAGCGCTCTCTATGAGTGCGAGCTCTTTGCTTGTTGTTGGTAACTCAATGCGTATAAAATTTGGATACAAGGATTAAAATATGAGTTCATGGGTGATAGCGATGATGTTGGGTGTTTCTGTCTTTTTAGGCTCTATTGCAGTTGTTGCATTGATGTGGGCTATTAAAAAAGGGCAGTTTGATGATGAAGAGAAGTTTTTAAACGCAGTGAAGTTTGATACAGAAGAAGATCTTAATGATGCTGCTAACTTGGAACGTAAAAAAGAGAAGTTAAGAAAGAAAGAGTATAGACCAGAATAGGTCAAAAAAAGATGAGTTGCCAAAAGGCAACTCGAGTATCAGAAATTATTTTCCGATAGTTTGTGCGTATGCTTCTAAATCAGCATCTGAATAACGTGCTACTTGACCTTTCATAACACCTTTCATTGGTCCACCGAAAGTTCCAGCTTTATAACCTTTAAGAGCCTC
>JALUZQ010000036.1 GCA_027011725.1 Sulfurimonas sp.
CTTTTTACTCTGGTGGATGCTCTACTCCATATTTTACTAAAGCAACGACTTTATAACATTTGAGACACCCTGATGCAAATTATAGTTTGCTATGGGAAAGTCAAGATCTTCACGCTCAAGGTTTACAGTATATCGTGAGAGATACTCTCCAAGTTCCTTTAAATCAATCGGCTCATATTTTTCACACGCCTCATCATCTAAAGATGTTCGCAATAACTTTCCTGCTTCATTTGAATGTGCCAAGGTAAACGCAAGTGTTTTTAAGCTCAAAAAATCACTCCACTCAAAAAAGAGTTCCGGTGTAAGTTTTTCTGCCTTTTTCCCCTCTGGAGTAAAAAGGAGTCCTTGCTCACGCAGTGGAATTAACACCGAAAGTATAGCGCTCGTAAAAGGTGCGACCTTATCAGTCCAAAAAGGAGACTCGTTTCTTGTTTTTAGCTCTTTGGCAATCGTCTCGACTATTGTCTCTTTATCAGCATTTTCAAAAAGTGTATATGTTTCTGGCTTCATAAATATTTCCATCCAATCTTTTTCCTAATCATACACTTTTTGTATATAATTACACTTTTAAAAAGGAGGCAGCCTATGAAATTAAATAAAAGTTTTATAACCAATTTCACTGCGTTTACACTTGTACTACTCTCATATACTACACCTGCGTTTAGCACTGCCCTGCTCTACACAGGACTTTTTGCCCTCTCTGGAGCACTTACAAATCAACTCGCCATTCATATGCTCTTTGAAAAAGTGCCTTTTTTATATGGCTCAGGAGTAATAGTCAACCGTTTTGAGGCTTTTAAAGCTGCCATTAAAGACCTTATAATGCAAGAGTTCTTCACAAAAGAGCAGCTTGAGGAGTTCTTTCACAAAGAAGAGAAAAAAATAGACCTTGAGCCTATTATTCAAGAGACAGACTTTAGCCCTGCGTTTGATGCCCTTTCAAAAACAGTCATGGAATCCTCATTTGGTGGAATGCTTGGTATGTTTGGAGGAGAGAGTGCCTTAGAGAATCTTAAAGAACCTTTTAGCCAAAAAATGAAAGCGGCTGTCATTAAAATCGTAAACTCTGAGGCTTTTAACAAAACTTTAGAGCAACATCTTCAAAGCTCGGCTCTCAGTGATGATCTGCTTCGTTCAATAGAGAAGATCATAGATGAAAGACTCAATCAACTCACCCCGCTTATGGTCAAAGAGATCGTACAACGCCTCATTCGAGAACATCTTGATTGGCTTGTGGTTTGGGGAGGTGTTTTTGGAGGACTTATAGGTCTTGCAAGTTCATTTGTATTATAGAAGTTTTATACAACTTCTATAGTCACATCATCACCGACAACTAAGAGATCGCCGACAACAATCTTTGCCCGTTTTCTTGTCTCAGTCTCTCCGTTACGTTGTACATAACCATCTGCAACTATCATTTTTGCCTGTCCGCCTGTATCTACTAAATCAAGTACTTTTAAGAGCTTGTAGAGTTCTATGTAGTCATCTTCTAATTTATATTTCATACTATCTTCCTATTTTTTTGCAATCATATCCAAACTTTGTGATAAAAGGGCTAATTTTTCATCTCTAGTGAGTTTTTTAATGACGTATTCACGCTTAGAAGCACTGCTTCTTTCAGGATACTCTTCAGAATATACCAATTTCACAGGTCGTCGCAGCCGTGTATATTTCGCTCCTTTTTTGGAGCCATTATGCTCGTTTAAACGTCTCTCAATATCTGTTGTAATCCCCGTATAAAGTGTTTTGTCACTACATTCTACCATGTAAACAAAATACATTCTTCCTCCAAAAACAAAACTTATGATAGTACTATATCACATATAAGTGTAATATCGTAACAATCTTATTACAAAATTGTCACAAGCGTTGTAAATAATAAAAAGTTATAATATAATCAAGCTATATTTTTATCACAAAAGAATCAATATTGACCCATAAATAGGATACATGATGCAAAAGCAACGAGTAATTATAGTAGAAGATGATGAGATAACGTCTCTCAATTTAAATATGTCTTTACAAAAACATGGTTATAGCGTAGTTGCTGTTTGTGATAACCCGGAACAGGCAAGAAATAAGGTACAAACACATAATCCAGATGTAGTGATAGTAGATATATCTCTTCAAGAGAGTACTGACGGTATTGAACTTGCAAAAGAGATCAAAGCACAACACAACATTCCTTTTATCTATCTCACATCATACAGTGACGAATCTACGATAAATCAAGCTAAGCAGACAGAACCTTATGGCTATATCGTAAAACCTTTTGATCCAAACTCTCTTCATGCAACCATCCAAATGGCACTCTTTAAATTTCAAATGGAAAATGAAAGAGAAGAGAACATTCATACACTCAAAGTTGATAAAACAAACCTTGAAAAACTCCTCTATTCTCGTAAAGAGAGCAACAAACCTATTGTCCCATTTGGAGGCGATTATCATCTTGACATTAGTATCTGTGAAACATTCTATAAAAATAAGAAGATAAAACTGACAAAGAAAGAGAATGCCTTTTTACGCCTGCTTGTCGCACAACTTGGTGTTGTTGTAACATTTGAGCAGGCTATGAACTATGTCTGGGATGAAAATGGGGCAACAGAAAACTCTGTTCGTACACTTGTATGGAGACTGCGTAATAAACTTGAAACGGACATCATTAAAAATGCATCGGGCATAGGATACTATATAGAAGAGTAACTCTCTTCTAAACGCAGTACTTTAATTTATCTTGATTTTATCGAGCTTCTCTTTTATAACATTGTAACTTTGCATAAAATCATATGTAGCATCTTCCTCTTTTGCCTTACTCTCCATTTTTCCCGCTATATTTTGCAGCAGTTCAAGTCGAAAGTTTCCACTTGAGCCCTTTATGGCATGAGAGAGCAGCGCAATCTTTTTAAAATCTTGTGCTTCAATCGCTGCACGTAGCTCAGGAAGCGTTGTACGCATCTTCTTTAAAAAGAGTGTCAAGAGCATCACAAGCTCATCATTACTGAGCATCAGTTCTTTGAGAAGCTTGTGAGTGTCAAGCCCTGAAATAATCTCTGTTTCACTCTCATCAACTTTACTGCGAGTATCTACACTAAACGAGTCAAGTTTCACATACGACATAAAAAGACGTTCAAGCTCTTTGAGAACAACAGGCTTCCCTAAAAACGCATCAAAACCACTCAAAAGGCCGCGCTCTTTGGCTCCCTTTATAACATTGGCTGTCAGCGCTGAGACCGGCGTATGACGCAGTCCATGCACCTCTTCATGCTCTATGATTTTACTTACAGCTTCAATACCGTCCATCACCGGCATCTGCTCATCCATCAAAATAAGGTCATACTTATTCTCTTTATAAAGTTCAAAAGCCTCCAAGCCATTGTTCGCTACATCAAATGTCAGTCCATATTTACTCAAAATAATTTTTATGAGTTCTTGATTTGCCTCATTATCTTCAGCTATGAGTACATGTCCTTTAAATTTATTTGTAATTTGTTTATCATAATTCGTATCATTTTCCGGATGTAAAAGCTCATCAAATGCCTTATGTATCTTAGAACAATAAAGCGGAAAACAGATGGAATTTATATGCTGATACTTTTCATAGTCATCATACTCCCTACTCATCAAAGCTATAGAGGGTGTCACTCCTTGAGTGATCTTTTGAATTGTATCTTTATCGCACTCTTCATGCACAAAAATGAAAATATCCGCTTCACTCTCCAGAGTGTCCACTACTTCCAGCTGCATATCAAACACTTCGGCATACTTTATAAAGGAGTTATGTTTGACACTTAAATGCATATCTTGTGCATATATTGCCATTTTCAACTCTTGATATGTTTTGATATC
>JALUZQ010000037.1 GCA_027011725.1 Sulfurimonas sp.
ATTATATATAAAGTCACAGTCTCAAAGCATGGGAACTAGGAGTGTGTTATGAAAAATGCTTTTACAATGATAGAATTGGTATTTGTGATTCTTATATTGGGAATTTTAGCATGGATTGCTATACCAAAGCTTGCTGCGACTCGCGTCGATGCAAAAAAATCTGCTCTTATTGCAAACTCAAAAACTTGTGTCAATGATGTTGTATCTGCTTATAAAGGTCAAGGTGTAAATCCGGACTTAACTACGATACCTTCATGTGTATATGCGAATAGTCATGGTGCTACAATAACGATTAATGGTGATTTTGTACATGTTATATCATCTGGTTTAGATACTTTAGATGGAGATCACAGAATGAAAGGTACAGGAATAAGTTATGAGTAAAGGATATAAAATGAAAAATGCATTCACAATGATAGAGTTAGTTTTTGTCATTGTTGTTTTAGGAATATTGGCAGCTATTGCAGTACCAAAATTTTCAGCAACACGTGATGATGCTGTGATTGCAAAGGGACGCTCTAACGTTGCGTCTATCCGTTCTGGAATAATAACCGAGCGTCAGGCAAGGCTTATAAAGGGAGATAGTGATTTTATTCCCAATGGAACAGGAGTAGGACAGATGGATCATGGAGGACTCTTTGGTGGAGTCCTTATGTATCCTATATCGCCATCAACCGGAAATGACGGTTGGAGTGCAACTGCCGGAAGTGGAACATATGTTTATAAAGTTGCTGGAAGTGCAAATACTTTTAAATATACACCTGCAGACGGGAAATTTCTCTGTGTTTCAGGCAGTGAGTGTGACAAGCTAACGAAATAATAGTATAATACTTAATGGCTAAAATAGATGAACTAAAAGAGCATATTGGAGCACTGAAGAATTATTTAAATATTGTTGTAGCAATTATCTTGACAATTGGTGCTGGAATTTCAAAATTATATTTGGCTAACAATGTCCATATACTTTTTTGGCTTGGTATAATTTTGATTTTAATTTTGTTTGTTTTATTTGTTATTTTAACACAAGCTATTCATAAGAATATTAAAAAACTTAAGGAGCTGTAGTATGGATTTAGCGACAATAGCAATTGTGGTAGTAACGATACTTTTTGCAGCAACGATTATATATGGTATGAAGCAAATTGTCGAAATAGATACATAGATTTAATTTTTAGTGTATTATTATAACATCTCCCTCATAGGCTCTCCTCTTGAGCCTTTTACCTACCATTTTGACACTGTTTTAGAAGTTGGACAACAAGTAGAAGTAACTGTGCGTTCTCGTAAAGTTTTGGGTGTTGTTCTCACTCAAACACTCAAACCTGCGTTTGAAACAAGTGAAATCTTCCAAGTAACTGCGTTTAGATACTCCCAAAAACAGATGCAGCTTGCACAATTTATCTCCTCCTATTATATTTGTTCCCTTGGTGATGCGTTTGCACTTTTAGTGCCTTTTGATGATGCAATCCATGAGGGTAAACGCAGTGAGCAAGATGAATATAGTTCAAAAATAGAACTCTCTAAAAAACAGAGTGAGGCAGTGGATTTTTTACAAACACACAGAGTCTCTTTACTCTTTGGCGATACAGGAAGTGGAAAGACCGAGATATATATGAAGTATTTTGAGCAGATGCTACAACGTGGTAAACGCAGCATATTCCTTATGCCTGAGATCTCACTTACACCACAGATGTCTAAAAGGCTTGAGGAGCATTTTGGAGAGCGTGTGGTGATGTGGCACTCTAAACTGACACCAAAAAAGAAGAAAGAGGCGATGGCAAAGATTCAAAGCGGTGAAGCGATGATCATTGCGGGACCTCGCTCTGCACTCTTTTTGCCGGTGAATGATTTGGGACTCATTGTCGTTGATGAGGAGCATGATGAGAGTTATAAATCCTCTTCTCGCCCACGCTACAATGCACGTGACATTGCCATCTATATGGGTAAACTCTATGGTGTCAATGTTGTATTAGGCTCAGCCACGCCATCGCTGAGTTCCTATGTGAAATTTCCTCATATTCGTCTTCGAGGCGGGCATTTCCTCTCACAAAAAAGTTTCATATATGAGCGCAATGTAGAGAGTCTCTCTCCTTTGATTCTTGAGCATCTAAAAGAGACACTGCAAAAAAAAGAGCAATCCATCGTCTTTTTGCCGACACGTGCAAATTTTAAATATCTTATTTGTCAAGATTGCGGACATACCATAAAGTGTGCTTTTTGTAGTGTTGGAATGAGTGTGCACCAACACTCACGAGCACTCAAATGTCACTACTGTAACTTTACTCAGGCCATTCCACAGGTCTGCCCTGAGTGTCACAGTAGCGCACTGACAAGTTCTCGTTTGGGAACGGCCGAGGCTGTGCAAAATATACAAGAACTGCTGCCAAACGCAGTAGTGCAGCAGTTTGACAGAGATGCCATTACAACGGCAAATAAGCTTAAAAAGGCACTCAAAAAGTTCAACGACAAAGAGAGTGACATACTTGTAGGAACGCAGATGCTCTCCAAAGGGCATGACTATCACGGTGTCACCTTGGCAGTGGTGCTCGGGATGGATAATATGCTCAATATGAGTGACTACCGTGCGCGCGAAAAAGCGCTCTCTTCGCTTATTCAGGTGGCTGGAAGAAGCGGGCGTGCAAAAGATGCAAAAGTGATAGTACAGACCTTTAATGAAGAGTTCTTTAGTGCCTATATAGACAAATATGAGGAGTTCTTAGAGTCTGAAAAACTCTTTAGAGAAGAACTCTATCCGCCATACAAGAAGCTTTGTCGCATACTCTTTTCACATAAAAATGGTGCAAAGGCACGTGATGCCATGACGCTTATGCAAGAGCGTCTTGCTGCGTTTAGTACAACTGTAGAGGTGGTAGGAGCAGGCAAGTGTGCCATAGAGCGCGTAGCAAATAAGTACCGTTTTGAGATACTCCTTCGAGCAGACAAAAGTACCGACCTTATAAAGGCCATAAAAGCGACAAAAGTGGAGATGGCGGAGATAGATATGGATCCGCTGGAGTTTGCATAAGGTTTTGTGAAGATAGTGTCATATATGACACTATCTACGCAGAGCAGTCTTTTGAATTACCAAATAGGCACATAAGTTCTCCTCTATTTTTTACATCCTGTATTGAGTTTGAAAATTGGGTAAAATGGACAAAATCCAAACACTGCTGTTACAAGAGGAATTGCTCCAACTCCAGCTACTATATAGTTCTGCGTTACAAGACCGTAAGCGATTATTGCTACTCCTGCAATCGCTCTGATTGCTCTGTCTGCTTTTCCTAAATTAATACACATTTTGTATCCTTTTTGTTGATTTGTAAGTGTATTGTAGGGTAAAAGACTATCAGGTGTCTGTAACACAGGTCACATAAGAAGAATGGTGCCTCTTTTGAGGGTAAGTAAGTCTTGTTGCTCAAGACGTTTTAGCACTTTTGAAATAACTTCACGAGTGCTGCCAAGTTCATTTGCTATTGTCTCATGTGTTGTCTTGATTTCATTTGTATGCTGGTTGTGCAGCCACTCAAGAACTCTTTGGTCAAGTTTTTTAAATTTGATATCATTGATAAGTTTTGCAAGGTCTCCCATTCGGAGGGTATAGATAGAAAAAAGAAAATTCTGGTAAGATTCACTCATCTTTGCTAACTCTTTCACGCTTTGCATATCAAGCATGTAGCCTTCAATATCGCTTAATGCTAAGGCATTGGCTATAGCCTCTGTTTGAGAGAGTGTTGATGCCGTATTGACAATACACTGCTCACCAGGATGGAGATGATAGAGAGTTATCTCCTCTGCTTCATCGGACTGTATATAGAGTCGGACTTCTCCTGATGTAAGAAAAAGAATCTTGTCACAAATATCTCCTTGATAGAACAAGATGGAATCTTTCGTTATTTTTATCTTTTGCAGGTGCTCTTTTAGAAAAAGTTTTGCATCTTCTTCAAGCGATTTATAAAATGGAAATTTCTCTAAGTGCATGATTATTCCTTGAATGGTTATTGTTTGATATTCTCAAAAAACCAATAAATGCTGAGCATTACACCCGTCGTTTTTTGGTAGCTTTCGTCGAACATAAACTTTTTAGCTTCACTTGTAGGAATGTAAATGACCTCTATCTCCTCTTCCTCTATACCACCGCCTTCGTGAAGTTTCATACTTTCATTTATTTCAGCATAATAGAGTGTTTGATGTGTACCTGAGATACCCACACTTGTGTAAAAAGTACTGATTTTGACAAGGTTTTTAACAGGGACATCGTAGCCGCACTCTTCTAAAACTTCCTCTTTGGCTATCTGTGCATTGGAACAGTTTTTATCTACGATACCTGCACAGAGTTCATACATATAGCCGTTTTTTGGGTTTTTGTTCAGAACTGTCGCGCGGAGCTGTTTGACAAAGACAAAAGCATCCCTCTCTTTGTGCCAAAGTAAAATGGCGACACTGTCGTGGGAAATGACCGCTTCCCATTTTTTTGGGCTGCCGTTTTGAGTATAGTTTATCTCTATAGGCTTAATGAAGCGTGGATTTTTCAGTTCTTTTATAGCATCAATTTTTGGCATCAGAAACCTTTGAGAGATGGATGTATGACATTGGTTCAAACGGAGGAAGTTTGTGAAAAGCTGTTTTGTTGTTGAGGTGCAACTCCACACTCTCATCATAGTTCTTTTTGAGTTTAAGAAAAGCTCTCTTTTGCTTGCCTTTGAGCTTTTTTGTTGTGACCTGTACCACATGCAACGGGTTGATGGCACGACCGCGTTTTCTGAGTTCAAAGTGCAGATGTGGTCCAGTTGAGCGTCCTGTTGTTCCGACATAGGCGATGATTTGTCCTTTTTTGACACGTTTTCCACGGTAGATACCGTGACGGAAAGACTTGAGGTGTGCATAGCGCGTTTCATAGCCGTCGGCATGACGGATTTTTATGAGATTTCCATAACTTCCCATTCTTGCACAGTATGAGATGCTTCCACTTCCTGCTGCGCGCACAGGTGTACCACGCCTTGCAGCATAGTCAATACCCAGATGTGCTTTCCATTTATGGAGTACAGGATGCCATCTACGTTTACTAAAGTAAGATGATATACGTGCACCGCGAACAGGACGGGCGAGTAAAAAACCTTCTACTTCATGTCCTTTTTCATCGTAGTATCGGCCATCATCGTTGAGATAAATGTAGTGCTTTTTGTGGTGCATTTCTATCATTGCAACCTTGAGAGTAGGCATAGAAAAAGGGTGTCCAAGTCGGTACTTTTGCTCATATATCATCACAAGTCTGTCACCTTTTCGAATGTCATTTTTAAAGTTGAGTGAGTGCTTAAAACTTGAGACAAAGATCTGTGCGAGTTTTTTCGAACCGGTCTCTTTTAAAATATTGTAGTTTGGTGAGCTTGTAATAGTGGTGTAAAACGCCTCTGTTTTTGTACTTGAGATGATAGGAATGGCTTCAAAGGCATAAGAGTTCTTTTTTTTGTAGATGTGAATTTGGAGTTCATCATTGAGCGGGAGTAAAATCTGCTCAATATTGCCTTTGTCATCACGAAGAATCTGGTAGTGAATACCGCTGCGCATCTCTTCAGTAAGGCGTTGGTCATCTTTGTCAAGATTGTAATAAAGTGGACGTGTCGGGAGATTGAGACGCTCTAAAAAGACGAGATATGTCTCACCGTTTTCCCATCTGTGCCGATCAACCGTAGAAGCAAACAGTGTTGCAGTGATAAAAAAGAGTATGAAAAATCGTATCATAAATATAAGCCTATTCTAAAATAAGGAGTAACTTTATCAAATTTTGGCTTAGTATGAGGTTTGTTTGATATAATCGCATATATTAAATAATAAAGAAGATAGATGAAATATATATTTTTACTTTTAGTAACACTACTGCGTTTAAACGCAGCGACCGTGGAAGCACCCATACTCTCTGTAGATAAAAAAAACAATACAGTTGTCATACAGATAGATAAGATAGATGTAGGTATGAGTGGCTTTGTTGTGCACCATATTTCAAAAGATCACTCTATTGTTGTCAATAATGCAGTGGTAGAGAGCGTAGATGTAAACATCTCAAGTGCAACGTTGAAGCTCTTGACATTTCATATGCTCGATAACGACTCTCTTCCAAAAGGAAAGTACACTGCCGAGGTTGGTGACAAAGTAGAGCTTGCCTTTGCTTACAATCGAGCACTTTTGATCGCACCAAGTGAAGAGATATACCACCGCATCACACAAAGTGTGCAAACGCAGTGGATACATCCTGATCTGTTTGCAACTATTCTCTCTTACACAGGACACCCTTCACCGCTCAAGAGCGACTTTGAGAAAATGTCTGATGCAACAAGTACAGGGCTTCTTTTTATCTACCTTGACAAGCATGTTTATACGCTGGATATGAAAAGCTTTAAAATCTTAAACATTAGTAATGCTCCATTGGAAGCGAGTAGAAGAAAAACTCCTTTTTATACACGCGTTGAGAAAATAGACTCCTCTTGGTGGGATTGGGGAGAGGGGACAAATGAGATGAAAAGTTATGTTCCATATTATTATAAGTTGCTATTAAAATATAATGAAAACAATCAAGAGCTGCAAAAACTGTATGCGCAATTTGAGAAAGGAAGTAGAAAATGATAGATCAAAAACATATAGAACACTTTACAGAGCTTGTCGGTGATGAAAATATTTATAGCGATACAGCACACCTTTTAGCATACTCGTATGATGCAACAAGAGAGCATTTCAAGCCTGATGCGGTCATCTTTCCAAGAAGTGAAGAGGATGTAAGTGCGATTCTTAAGTATTGTAATGAACACCAAATCATCATAGTTCCTCGTGGAGCGGGTTCTGGTTTTACAGGGGGAGCGCTTCCAAGTAAGGGCGGCATTGTCCTTGCAATGGAAAAACATATGAACAAGATCTTAGAGATAGATATGAAAAATATGGTTGCCGTGGTACAACCCGGAGTGATAAATATGGATCTTCAACGTGCTGTAGAAGAGGTCGGACTTTTCTATCCGCCAGATCCAGCTAGTCAAGACTACTCTACCATTGGTGGAAATGTAAGTGAAAATGCAGGCGGTATGCGTGCTGCAAAGTATGGCATCACAAAAGATTACGTCATGGCTACACGTGCAGTGCTTCCAAACGGAGATGTCATTAAAGCCGGAAAGCGTACCATCAAAGATGTGGCAGGCTACAATATCAGCGGTATTTTAATAGCTTCTGAGGGGACACTTGCGGTGCTTACAGAGATCACACTTAAACTCATTCCAAAGCCGAAGATGACAAAAACAGCGATGGGAATTTTTCCTACTGTAAATGATGCGATGGAAGCGGTCTATAAAACTATGGCGAGCGGCATTACTCCTGTTGCGATGGAGTTTTTGGACAACCTTACTATTCGCGCAGTTGAGCAGACTTTTCACAAAGGGCTTCCTGTAGATGCGGGTGCACTGCTTGTGACTGATGTTGATGGAAACTTGGAAGATGACTTGAACTTCCAGCTTGACCAGATTGAGAAGGTGTTTAAAGAAAACGGCTGTTCAGAATTTCGTCGTGCAAAAGATGACAAAGAGGCAGCAGACATCTGGTTTGCCCGTCGTAATGCTTCTCCGGCTCTGAGCGTTTATGGAAGTAAAAAACTCAATGAAGATGTAACAGTCCCTCGTGCAGTACTGCCGGAGCTTTTAGAACGTTTTTATGCCATCGCCGATAAGTACAATGTAAATATTCCATGTTTTGGACATACCGGAGATGGAAATGTACATACCAATGTTATGGTAGATGGCAGTGACCCTGAGCAGGTAAAAATTGCTTATAAAGCTATAGAAGAGGTTTTTCAAGCGACAGTTGATCTGGGCGGAACACTCTCTGGTGAGCATGGCATCGGGCTTGCAAAAGCACCATATATGAGTATGGCTTTTACTGATGAAGAGATGAACCTCTTTAAGTCCATCAAGGCTGCGTTTGACCCGAACAACATACTAAACCCTGCAAAAATGGGACTCGAGTAGATATAAGATGGATAAAAGAGTAAAGATCGTTTTTGAAGAGGCAAAGCTTTTTGTCAGCTCCTTTGTGGATAAAGAGCTGACTCTTTTTGCGGCAAGTTTGAGTTTTTACACGATTTTTACTATCATCCCTCTTTTGCTTATCATTATGGCAATTTTAACCTCTTTGCCATCGTTTGCAGAGTATTATGAGAAGATTCAAAGCTTTATCTTCTCCAACCTTATGCCGGTGAACTCCGATACCGTGATGATACAGATAAACGGCTTTTTACAAAATTCTTCAAAGATGGGAGCTATAGGATTTCTTGCTATTTTGGTCTCATCTATGCTCTTTTTTAAAAACTTCGAGTACATTGCAAATAGAATCTTTCATGCAAAACCGCGTACACTGTGGGAGAGCATCACTACTTACTGGACACTGCTCACTCTTACGCCTATTGCGCTTGGTATCTCTTTTTATATTACAGGTTACATTGCAGCGCTGATGGCATCCAACGATTTGACCTCAGGTTTAAATATTTTACCGCTTATTCCCTACATCATCATTTGGGGGCTCTTTTTTCTTATATTTCAAATTGCTGCAAATGCGAAGATAAATCCTAAAGCTTCACTTATTAGCTCATTTATTGTCTCCGTTATATTCAGCGTAAGTAAAAATGCTTTTATTTATTATGTTTTTCTTAACAAATCCTACACAACGATGTATGGCTCTTTTGCCATTTTAATGTTTCTCTTCTTATGGATATATGTTTCATGGATAATTTTCATCTACGGTTTGAAGCTATGCTACATTATAGATAGAATGTACAAAGAGAAAAAGAGTGTAAAACAAGAGAAACCACAAAGCCTTCCTGCTAAAAACAGCTAAAAGCGACAAGAAAATTGCAACTCCTAAAAAAGGAAGTGGCAGATGCTCTTGCACTGCGTTTAGCTGGGCATTACTAAGCGTCTCCACTACTCCATCAAGTAAGCCACCATGTCCTATAAAATGTAAAAAGAGTGCAAGTGGATAAAAAAGTGTAAAAAGTACAGAGTAAATAATAGAGAGCGGGTGTGAGAGTGAAAAGTTGCCAAAAATAGCAAGAGAGTAGGGCAGCATCATCAAATAGACCCAAAACGGCAGCAGTAAAAACTGTTTGACTCTGCTTAAGTGACTAAAATAGATGAAAAATAAAAAGATGTAAAAGACACCGCTGACACTCAACCAAAAACCGATGCTAAAGAGCAGACGTGGAAAGAGTGCCAAGATGAGTAAAACGGTAATAAAGAGCGTCTGCATCGAGATAATTTTCATACCCCGTTCATAGAGTACAAATCCGACAATCATCATCACAAAAGCACGCAGCAATGAGGGCGGGGAGGAGAGAAAAAACATATATAAAAAGAGTGTAAACGCAGTGAGTATAAAGGTGTCACGGGTGTAACTTCTGTAGGGAAAGTAGCGGTTTTGAAAAAATTTGTAGGGGTATTTTATAAGAAAAAAGAGTAAAAAGCTCAGGACGCCCAAGTGAAACCCGCTGATTGCGATAAGATGGGAGATACCAAGATTTGAGAACTGCTTTTGTAAATTTTGTGGAAGTGGTTTTGCCAAGAAAAGGGCTTCATAGATGGCTGTTGCGTTTGCGTCTTGGTGTTGCACTTTGATAGCATGAAGTGCTTTTTTCATAAGTAGCTGAGAATCGTAGGTGTTGAGAATTTTACTAAAGACAAAGAAACTACGAAGATACTCATAAAAGCTAATTTTTCCTGCCCATATTTCAAGTTGAACTTTTTTCCCTTTAATGTTTTGTAGTTTCTTAGAGGCTGTTGTATAAAAAGTGTAGCCTGCATCACTTTTAAGTTTGAGGACTTGGTAGCTTTTAAGACGACCTTTTTTGCTGTGTTTGGTTTTAGTGTACTGTTTTAGAACGACTGCGTTTGTGAGTTGTGAGTCAAACTTTGTCAGTTCGTGGAATTTGTAGTATTCATAAGAGAGGGAAAGCGTAGCAATGCCAAGTAGCAGCACAAAAAGAGTGAGAAAATCTCTCTTTGTTGCGAGTAGTGAAATGGGCTCAAGCTTTTGCATCGCTGAGACTTTGCATTAGATTGGCGGCATCTCTACATTTGGCAGATCGACCTGTGCGGATTTTGTATCGACATTTTCATAGACAGTCTCCACAGCACTTGCAAAGCTTGGCGCATCGACAAAGCGGGTGAGCTTTTTCTGAAAGACAAGCTTGACATGCCCTGTCGGGCCATTTCTCTGTTTTCCGATGATGATTTCGGCATCCTCTTCCTCTTTTTCAACATAAGTAGAGGTAAACTCTTTGCCTTCTGCTTTGGCAGCTTTTTCGCGCTCTTTTTCTTCTTTGTAGAGGTAAACATCATCGCGGTAGACAAAGAGAATGATGTCGGCATCCTGCTCAATAGAACCAGACTCACGAATATCACTCAGCATCGGGCGCTTGTCATTTCTGCTCTCAAGTCCACGGTTGAGCTGTGAGAGAGCGACTATTGGCATCTCAAGCTCACGTGCGAGCATTTTCAGTCCACGAGAGATCTCTGAGACCTGCAGGTGTCTGTCCTGGTTTCCGATTCCCGACATAATCTGGAGGTAGTCGATGACGGCTATCTCTATTTCAGGGTGTTGGTTTTTGAGCTTTCGCAGTTTTGAGCGGAGTTGATTGATGTTCACGCTTCCCTGATCATCCACAAAGAGTTTCGCAGAGTTCATTCTGTCTATGGCACCGTTGAGGTTGCTCCACTGGTCATCGTTCATATCGCCCACACGCAGTTTTTGCAAGGGAATAGAGGTCTGAATAGAGAGTAAACGCAGCATCAACTGTTCTGCCGGCATCTCAAGTGAGAAAAAGGCGACACCTTTGCCTTGAAGTATGAGTGAATTGACTGTGTTTAAAATGAAAGAAGTTTTACCCATCGCAGGCCTTGCCGCGATGATGACAAGGTCACCTTTACCAAAACCTGTCGTCATTTTGTTGAGCTCTTTAAAGCCGGTATCGACTCCAACAAGTACAGAGTTTCCGCGTGCTTTCATCTCTTTGATGTATTCCATCGTATCGAAGGTCATCTTTGGAGAGTCTTTGAAGTCGCTTGTCTGGTTGTCTTGTGTGATCTCATAGAGTTTTTTCTCTACAATGTCCACGACTTCAGCAGAAGGAAGCTCCTCTTCGACTGTTACGCGTTTTATCTCTGTTGTGAGTGTAAGCAGGTGGCGTTTGAGAGATTTGTCTTTGATCTCTTCGACGTAAGCAGCAGTATTTGCTATGGGGTTTGCAGAGAGAATTTCAAGCAGTACCTGTTCATCAAACTTTTTCGCTTTTATAAGCTCTTTTTTGATGAACTCCTCATCTATGGGTTGATCTTTTTGCAAAAGCGTGAGCATTGCAGCAAAAATATCCTGATGCGCAGGCAGATAAAAGTCATCTTTTTTTAAAACGACACTCAGTTCATCAAACTGGCTTGGCTCAAAGATGATGGAGCTTAAAACACTGCGTTCAAAGGCTAGGTTGTAGAGATTGTCTTGCATTACACTTTCCCTGCCATATTTTCTACTTCGCTTACAAATCTGTCTACAAGTTCTTTTTCATCAAGGTTTGCAACGACTTCGCCTTTGACCATGACAAGACCTTTACCTTTTCCGTAAGCGATGGCAACATCGGCATGTTTTGCTTCTCCTATTGCGTTTACAACGCAGCCCATGACACTGACATCGAGTGGGGCTTTTATGTGTTTTGTGCGCTCTTCTATCTCTGAAACGGCTGAGACCAAATCAGCCTCTATGCGTCCACACGTCGGACAAGAGATAATGTTGAGTCCATCTTTGGCTACACCGCTGTCTTTTAAGATGGCACGACCGACCTTTATCTCCTCTTCGAGCTCTCCTGTGATGGAGATACGCATAGTGTCACCGATGCCTTCAAGCAGTAGTGTTCCCAGACCTATGGCACTTTTGACCGTAGCATGAAAGATTGTTCCCGCTTCCGTAACACCAAGATGGAAAGGGTAGTGATTTTTTGGACGTAGCATTCTGTAGGCTTCTACTGTCCTTTGTACATCACTTGCTTTGAGGGAGATCTTAATGTCATCAAAGCCTAAATCTTCAAGATATTTGATGTTGTACTCAGCTGAAGCTACCATTGCTTCGGCGGTTGGACCATACTTGTCATCGAACTCTTTTTCAAGACTTCCTGCGTTTACACCGATGCGAATCGGTAAATTTCGCTCTTGACACGCTTTGACGATCTCTTTTATCTTACTCTTGTCACTGATGTTTCCCGGATTGAAACGGATGCAGTCCACAGACTCGGCCGCAATAAGTGCGAGTTTATAGTTAAAGTGGATATCTGCAACAAGAGGCAGGGAGGTCTGCTCTTTTATGGCTTTGAGTGCAAGTGCATCTTCCATATCTGGAACAGCCACACGAACAATGTCTGCACCAGCAAAGTGTAGACGGTTTATCTGCTCTACAGTTGCAGCAACATTGTGCGTATCTGAGTAGGTCATGGACTGGACTGAAATAGGTGCATCACCACCAACTGCTACATCGCCAACAAATATTTTTTTGGTAGGGTATCTTTTAATCATAGAGAGATTTTAGCTATATTTTGATGAAAAGGTGCTTTAGAATTATTTTTATATTATATGAGGTAGTCTTCGTAGTTGATATTACTATAAC
>JALUZQ010000038.1 GCA_027011725.1 Sulfurimonas sp.
CAATGGAGCCATGCCCCTCATTTGCAACAACATGAAACATATCCATTATGCGTTCAAATAAGCTCATTATTTCTCTCCTCTATAGAAGAATTTTCCCGTAACCACCAAAGATACAAGGACAACTCCTCCAAAGATCATACTGCTAAACGCAGTCTGACTCATACCTGAGAGAAAGTGTCCTGATGTACATCCGCCTGCAAGTCTCGCACCGATAATCAAGAAAAATCCTGCCACAAAACTCCATAGCAAACGTGAGAGAACTGAGCCATTTTTGTATGCTTTCCATGCAGTTGGCATCACACTAAAGCGAAAAGATTTTGTAACAAACACTGCAGTTAAAAAACCACCGACTAAAGCACCAAGGAGCATCACTCCCTCCCAAGCACCAGGATTCTTCACATGTTGCAAGTAGACATAATCCTTCGGATCCATATTAAATAAAATACCTGCAAAATATGGAACATATGTAGATGCGCCAAGAGGTCTATTCGCACCAAAAACTGAAAAAGTAAAAAGTAGTAACAGTGCCATCAGTATACCACCAAGCCACCATGGTAATCTTCTTTTCATAAACAATCCTTATAATAATTATATACAATTGCAATTATACTATAAAATGTGATAACAAACGGTCACAATGTGATATTTTCCAAAAGTTCAATACTCTGCGGCGTCACAATGAGCGCATCAATACAAAAATCAACATCCAAAGCATTTTTTTTCAAGTAGACATACACAGTTTTGGTAAGTCGTGAAAGTTTTGTAGGGGTAATGTTTTGGATAGCAAGCTCATAATCTTCCCCACTCTTTACCTCTACAAAGTGTAATACAGCATCTTTAGAGGCAATGATATCAATCTCACCAAAGCGAGAGTAGAAGTTTCTCGCTACAATGCTAAAGCCGTTTTCAATAAGAAACGCAGCAGCTCTCTCTTCGGCAATATTTCCTTTTGCTCTACTCATAAGACTCTTTTTTCTTAATTGTATCATAAAGTTTTTCATCTCAAAATGAGCACAAGAGATATTTTATAAGAAATTGTTATAATTTATACGGATTTAGTTATCACATAGGAGACACAAGATGTACACAAAATATTTTACACTACAAATAGTCTCACTGCTTATCAGCTCACTACTCTTTTCATCTGAGCATAAAGAGGCCAAAGAACTTTTCACAGAAGCCAAATGTATGCACTGTCATAATACAAATGATTTTCAAGTGCGAAAAAATGGAGTGAGCAGCTTTGCAAAACTTCATAAAAGCGTGCAAGCCTGTGCTACAAATAATAATGTCGGATGGTTTGAAGAGGACAATCACAATGTCAGCCGTTATCTCAACCACGAACATTATGGTTTCAAACAGCCGCCAAAGCTTGAAGAGTAGTCGTAACTATTTTATTTTTACAACCATTATGCTGCGTTTACCGTTCTTTTCAAGCATCTTGATTTCAAAATATTTGTCAAGTTCTTTGAAAATTTCACCCCAGCTTTTATAGTTTCCATACTTTTTTGCCGTAATGGCATTTTGGTTTTTCAAGTATGTTCCAACCTCGGCTACAAAGGCAAAATCATCATCGCCCTTTTTATGTCGAATAGCGTTTTTTAAGATATTGATGAGTTTTGTATTGTTTGCGAGGTTGTCCTCTTGAATCTTCACACCCACCTCAATAAATTCACTACACGCTTTTTGCAAGACATTACAGGTCTTCTCTTCACCAAAGCCTATCACTTGAATTCCTTGTGATTTTATCTCCGTTACAAGCGGTGTAAAGTCACTGTCACTTGTTGCAAGTGCGATGATGTCTATGTTGTTGTTTTGACACATCACTTTCATAATATCAACCGTCATCTTAATATCGCTCGCATTTTTTGTAGTCGTATAGGGCGGCTGATGAATCGGCTCAAGCGAGTAGTCAAAGAGTTTCTCATTCCAGCCGTTAAGTGAGGGGTTTTTCCAATCACCATAGGCTTTACGAATGTTTACCTCACCGTAGTTCGCTAACTCTTCTATGATAGTGTCGATGTGTTTGTGAGAGATATTTTCACAGTCAATAAAGAGTGCTACTTTTTTATTTGTGCTCATCTGTTTCCTTAACAGTTAATGACCGAGACTTGCACCGACTTAAACGCAGCGGTCAGAATAAGCTCATCACTTTTATCTCCAAAGAGATTATTTATTTTTGACTCTGCATGGTGAAAGGTCGCAAAGAGGGTCTTTGGTTGGACTTTATCTGTAATTTTGACTTTAAGTGGGTTTGTCTCTCCCCATTCACTCTTCAGAATCACACGCTCACTTGTAAACTCAGCCGCATCCTCTTCACAGACAAGTAAAATATCTTCATCATAACGATTATTTAACTTCTCACTGCGTTTGGTTTGTGCTGCATTATTGTAATGAGCAAGGGTTCTCCCTGTTGTCAGGTGGTAGCCTGTGAGTTTTTTATTGACTATCTCTTCTATCATTCCACGAAGTTTATACTGATGGTATTTGAAGTATCCATAGCCATCATCCGTTCGAAAGTCTAACTGGTGTAAAATCGGTGTATCTTCAGTATGTACCGGCCACTGCAAACCACGCTTGCGGTGCTTTTCAAGTCTGTGGTAGTCAGCACCGCTAAAACGTCTGTATGCCACGCGCTGTACCTCACTCCAAACATCCTGACTCGTTTTATAATCAGCATCGCCGCCCATTTTATTGTCAAGTATCTGCAGTACTTCCCAGTCATCCGGCAAGTCCGATTTGACAAGCGGTTGGCTTAGGTGAAGACGGCGCATTGCGTTTACATAGACACCAGTCTTTTCATACGCTGATTTTACACCCACAACGATGTCTGCACGACTTGCTACATCGGTCATAAAGAGTTCCTGAACAAAGAGCAGATCAAGATGTTCAAATGCTTTGTCCACTTTATTGAGATTTGGATGGATATGCGTCAAATCCTCCCCAATGTTGAGTACTGCCTTAAGTCTGTTTTCAAGCATCTCATCCACAAGTTGAGGCGTCATGAGTCCTACCTCTTTTGGCTCTTGATAATCAGGGTCATAGTATGGCAGCATTCCCATATCACATGTGCCCTGCACGTTATTCTGTCCACGAAGCGGCATTAGTCCTGCACCCGGTTTTCCAATGTTTCCTGTCATAAGAGCCAAATGTGTTATGGCCATTACCGCATATGAACCATCCAAATGTTCCGTAATGCCGAGTCCCCAAAATATCATAGACTTTTTAAGCGCATACTCACGTGCTACTTTTCGCACAAGTTTTGAGAGATGCTCATAGCCCTCTATTTCTTTAAAATAATCAGGATTCGCATACGGATCACTCAAAATCTTCTCTTTAAAATCCAAAAAGCCTTTTGTTCTATCTGCAAGAAAGCTCTCATCATATAACTCTTCATCGATAATGACATAAGCGAGCATATTTAAAATGAGGAGGTTCGCCTCGTGCGGCATTATCGCTTTATACTTAGCAAAACGGTGCAACTTAATCTCACGCACATCAAAGACAGCGAGATTGTCCTTTTCACGTGCCACATCTAAAATACGGTTGGCAATGATAGGGTGTGCTTCTGTCGTGTTTGAGCCTATGACTATCATAAATTCAGTATTATAAATATCATTGTATGGATTGGTCGCAGCACCTTCACCAATGGTTGCACGCATACCTTTAAGTGAGGGCGAGTGACAGACACGCGCACAGTTGTCCACATGCGGAGAGTTGAGTGTATGACGTGTAAACTTTTGAAACAGATATGAAGATTCACAAGAAG
>JALUZQ010000039.1 GCA_027011725.1 Sulfurimonas sp.
TTACAGGGACAATAAATTACATTCAAAACCACTTCAAGGCGATGCTTTTTATACTCATCCTAATACTTATTTTTGCACCTGCGAGTGAAAAAGAGTTCACACCATACAATCTGGACAAAATTACACTCAGTGGTCCGATTATGGATGCAACAGAAGTTGTGGAAAAGATAGACAAAGCAGCCGATAATGATGCCATAAAAGGTGTCCTTTTTTGTGTGGACTCTCCCGGTGGTGCCGTTGCACCATCAGTGGAAATAGCACAAGCCATTAAACGATTAAAAGAGAAAAAGCCTGTCATAGCCTATGCCAAGGGAACAATGGCAAGTGGAAGCTACTATGCAAGTATCTGGGCAGATAAAATCATCGCAAATCCAGGAAGTATGGTTGGAAGCATCGGTGTCATTATGCAAGGAGCAGATCTTAGTAGTCTCATGAAAAAAATAGGCATAAAATCTCAAGTCGTAAAAGCTGGTCTCTACAAGCAAATAGGTACACCTGATAGACCATGGAAAAAGTATGAAGTAGCAGAACTCAACAAGGTCATACAAGGAACATACGATATGTTTACACAAGATGTTGCCAATGCGAGAAAACTAGACATCAAAAAGAGAGATAGCTTTGCAAATGCACATATTTTTACGGCAGCACAGGCAAAAAAAGTCGGTCTAGTTGATGCTTTAGGAGTAGAGTATGATGCAAAAATCGCGCTTGCTAATCTTGCTCATGTAGAACATCCAATCTGGAATAAAGAGGACAAGTTTGATAAACTCATGAAAAAACTTGCTGCTTCAACAGCAGTCGTTTTAAACACATACTTTCCTGCACTTAGCCTGCAATAGATGAAAGCTCAGGCTAAACGCAGCAGGGCTGCTAAATCTCGGTAACAGTAATCACTTTATCTACATTTTCAAATATTCTCTTGACTCTCTCTTGCCACAACTCGCCAAAGAGTTTTTTCTCATCAACTGATGCCTGAGATGAGAGGATTTTTTGCATCAACGGCATCATTTGAGGATCTGCAGGTACACTGTTTGGATTGTAGTTCACATCCACACTTTTTCCACTGCTTACACGAGTAAAACGTGCAGAGGAGTTGATGTCTGCATCAAAGTGCATCAAGGAGTGACGGGCAAATTTTCCACCGAGACCTTTAAAACCACTTTTGTCCGTTGCTCCTGTAATGTGTGAGACAACATTACCGATGACGCCGGCAACACCATCTTCTAATTCCTCTTTAAACGCAACATCGACATCACCGCGAATCACTCTCTCATTTGGATAAAGCACTTTCATAGCTTCACTTGTTATAAGGTAAGCACCTGCAACAGTTGGGCAACTATGCCCCGCTGATTTTACAACATCGACATAGTTTATCTCATACTCACCATTTTCAAAAGCACCTAACACCGCAGCGATAGGATCAACAACTTCAATAGCTGTAACATCATCAAAAAATTTTGGATCACTCATCAGATTTTTTCCTTTTTTAGGACTTTTGCAGTAACAACAAATGCATCTGTTTGTGCTTCAAAGACATCATCGACATCCAAAGCTGCAAGGTCAACAACCTCAGCATTTTTTACTATTTGTGCAAAGCCTTTTTTATTTTTATATTTCGGGTTATTGGATTCTAGCATCTTTTGCAGATTTAAAAGTTGATGTTGGGCAATGTTTAAAACACTCTCTATCGCTTGAGGATAACGCTGCTGAATATGCAGCAGATCTTTTTCAAAGTTTTGCAATTTAAACGCAATCGTCTGGGCAAAGTCATCTTTGAGTTTTACTATCTCCTCTCTCTTTTGTTGCAATCGTTTTTCAACAGAGTGTTGTGCATAAAGATTTTTTAGATGCATCAACTCCTGCGTTTGCGTAGAAAATTTTTGATTTATAGACTGTGTGAGTTGAGAGGAGAGTGAATCAAGTGTAAGATAGAGCTCATTTGTATCGGGTAGTATCATCTCCATCGCCGCACTTGGTGTCGGTGCTCTCAGATCTGCTACAAAATCACTGATGACCCAGTCTATCTCATGCCCAACTGCTGAGACTATAGGTGTCTGTGCATAAAAAATGGCATCTGCGACTATCTCTTCATTGAATGCCCACAAATCTTCTATGCTTCCACCACCACGACCAACGACAATGATATCATATCCTTGTCTATCTGCAATTTTTATAGCGTTTGCTATGCTGGGCGCTGCACTCTCTCCTTGGACTAAGACATCATAAATGTCAATCTCCAAAGCCCTGTATCTTGCGTTTGCAACACGAAGCATATCTTGCAGAGCTGCTCCCGTTTCAGAAGTAATAAGTGCTATTTTGGAAGGAAACGCAGGAAGCGGCTTTTTTCTTTGTGCATCAAAATAGCCCTGAGCAGAGAGCTTTTGTTTGAGCTGCTCATATGCGAGTGCTAAAGCACCCTGCCCTGATGGCTCAATAGAAAAACAGTTTATCTGATACGAACCACGAGGCTTATAGAGCGTGATACTCCCATTTACAACAACTTTCATCCCCTCTTCAAGACGAAATTTCAGCTTTGAGGCATTCCCGCGAAACATTACAGCACTGATAGCAGAAGAACTGTCTTTGAGTGTAAAGTAAACATGTCCGGAGTTATGAAAGGTGATACGGGAGAGTTCCCCCTCAACCAAAACACGGGAGAAGTTCTCTTCTAAAAGAAACTTTATCTGTTCGTTGAGTGCAGAGACACTTAATGTCATAAAGTTACTTTTTCCGAGCAATCATCAATGTAGAGATATCCATCGAGAAGCTTTGTGTGTGAAGTATCTCAAAGCCTGCTGTCTCTAACTCTTTTTGCATCCCTTGAATAGTGACAAAACTCTCTATAGAGTCTGGAAGATACGTATAGGCTTCGAGATTTTTAGAGATTGCACCACCTACATATGGAAGGATTTTATGCATATAGATATCACGCAATTTTTTTAGCAGTGTTTTATTCTCATCTTTCATAAACTCTAAAATAACGACAAGCCCATTTTGCTTCAGTACTCGATTAAACTCATAAAAAGCCTCTTGGCGTTCTACTACATTACGAATACCATACGTGATACTCAGCATATCAGCAGTTGCATCTTCAAGAGGAATCTCTGTCGCTTTTGAGATATGGTAATGAAAATCAGGAAATTTTTGGCGTGCTACATCGACCATACCATTTGATGGATCAACCCCAATGAGCTCTTTTATATTAACACCTGCCTTTTGTGCCTGCTTTTGCCAGTAACCCATCATATCACCCGTACCACAAGCTACATCGACGATTCTATCAAGCTCTTTTTTTCCATAATAGTCAAAGGCCAAATCACACGCTTTTTTTCTCCATGAGATATCAACACCCATACTCATCACACGGTTTGCAGTGTCATAAGTCGGTGCGATATCATCAAACATCGAAACAATTTTTTCCTGTTTTTGTTCGCCCTCTTGTTCTAAAATACTCATCTGTTTATATCCTTCTTTTCATCCATACAATTATATCTTCGCTCTCTTTATTCACATTTAAAAAGTGAAACTTATCTTCACCAAAATGTATAGATTCACTTCCTCCAAGCGATGGAGCGATATAACAGAGATAATAATCTACAATGTCACGCGTTAAAGCATACATCGTCTGTGTTCCTTCAATCATAATGTTTTTATATTCGGACATTCTCTTGAAATCACTTTCCATAAAGACCTGACGTCCTTCAACATTAAATAAAGGGATAGTTCTGTCAAACTCTTTAGTGCGAGAGATGATGAGTACATCAGGTGCCTTGCCATTAACCATTCTTGCATCAAGTGTCGGTCTGTCTGTTCGCACAGTATTACCTCCAATAACTAACAGGTCACACACATCTCGCATAGCATGAACATTTTTTCGAGATGTCTTTGAGCTGATAATGCCGCCGTTAGTTGTTCCATTCAGACGCTGTGCCCATTTGAAAAAGACAAATCTCTCCTCTAAAGCTCTTTGAAATGGCAGCAGCAGTGCGTCACACTCTTCTTTGAGAATTTCAGTATGCACCATGCAGTTATTCATAGAGAGTATCATATTGCCATAGGCTGCTTTTTTGTTGGTATCGTTTGAGCCGACATAGACCTCTTTGATGCCAAGTTCAGCTATGAGGTTTGCACATGAGGGAGTTTTTCCATGATGAGAACAGGGCTCTAGTGTTGTATAGAGTTTAGTATTTTTAAATATGCCATTGTGATTACTTAAAAGATGTGTGTGAATATCTGCAGAGTCTTGCAGGGCTAAAATATAAGTGTCATTTGTAAGTTTAAAGTATGCCTCTTTGAGTGCATTGACCTCTGCATGCGGCTCACCGGCTTTATGATGCGCCTCAACTGCTAGAAGTTCTCCATGCTCTCCAACGACACTGCAGCCAACAGCAGGGTTTGGATAGGTCAGCCCTTGATACTTCCACGCCTCATCCAAGGCGAGCTGCATATAAAAGTTATGATCTATTACCATTCAAAGTATGTTTTTGCTTTTTTTACATCAGAGTAGTCGAGCTCTTTCGTTCCTTCATCTGTTTCAATGAAGAGCGTATTGCCTTCAACTTTAAGGAGTTTTCCTTTTGTTTTCTCTTTTTCACCAGATACTATACTCACATCTTCACCAATTGATTTTTTAAAGTGTTCAAGTGTTGTGAGTTTTCTCTCTATTCCCGGACTGCCAACTTCGAGTCTATATTCGCCAGATACTGGAGGAGTGACATCTAAAAGAGGTGAGATGAGATGCGTTAACTCTACATACTTCTCAAGTGGAACACTTTTGCGTCTGCCATCTTCAACTTCAGGAGAAATTACACTCACTCGAAAAATTGTCTCATCATGTTCGTTTACAATTACTGTATCGTAAAGTTCAAGATCAACTGAAGCGACCATTGATTTTATATCTGAATTCAAACTCATTATGCTTCCTCTTTTTTAGCAATTTTTTTAAATAACTCTTCTATAGTTTGTGACTTTTTCAACTGCTCATCAAACTCAAATGTAAGTTTTGGACATCTGTACCAGCCTTGATCTTTGAGACAAAAATCTTCCACTAAAGGACGAGCCTTACGTAGCTGTTTCATATAAACTCTTTTCTCTTCTTCAGTAAAGTTTGCAGGATCAACATAGACCTTTGCATCACTTCTACCGCGAGAACATTTTACTTCGATAATATTAAGTTCATGGAGTCTTGCATCATTGAGTTGGGTAAGAGCTTCTGGAATAAGTTCGGCTAAAAGAGCTTCTGTTCTTTTGAGCTTTATCTGCGCTTCTGTCATATTGGTAATCCTTGTAATAATCCAACGTATATGCTGGTCTGTTTTGGAGGGTAAAAGAGAGCCTAAAAAAGCTCTCTTTTATGTAAAATAATTTATAAAGAGATTTTCTGTTCTACTTTTTTGAATGTTTCAATAACATCACCGACTTGAACATCGTCATAGTTAGAGATGATAACACCACATTCATACCCATTACCAACCTCTTCAACATCATCTTTAAATCTTCTCAGACTCACAAGTTCACCCTCAAACGCAACAACACCTTGACGAATAACACGTACAAGACCACCACGGATAAGTTTACCATCAACAACAACACAACCTGCGACCATACCTTTAGGTGCTTTAAATACATCACGAACTTCTGCTTGACCAGTGTTTTCTTCTGTAAATTTCGGTGCCATCATACCTGTAAGCATCATCGTCATATCATCAAGAAGTTGATAGATAATAGAGTATGTTCTAATATCAACATTTTTCTGTTTAGCAAGTGCTTTAACAGAACCTGTTGGTCTTACGTTGAATCCAAGAAGCACACAGTTTTCAGAGTTTGCAACAAGTTCAACGTCACTCTCTGTAATTCCACCGACTCCACTAGAAATAATGTTAATTTTCACTTCATCATTTCTCAGTTCACTGAGTGATGATTTAATAGCTTCAAGAGAACCATGAACGTCTGTTTTAAGTACAACTTTAAGAGATTTGAGTTTTCCTTCTGCAATCATTGCCGTCATGTCTTCAAGTGATGACTTCGTAGATTTTGAAAGTTCTTTGTTTCTCTCATACTCTTTACGCTTGAGTGCGTACTCTTTAGCCTCTTTATCACTGTTCATTGCCATCATAATTTCACCTGCAGCCGGAACTTCATTGAGTCCTACAACTACTGCAGTGTGTGATGGAGAGAGCTCTTTTATCTGTTTACCCATGTCATTAACGAGTGCTTTTACACGTCCATAAGCACTTCCACAGACAACATTGTTTCCAACTTTAAGCGTACCGTTTTGCACAATCACAGTTGCAACAGGACCACGTCCTTTTTCTAAAGAAGACTCAATAACAGCCGCTTTCGCCGGTGCGTTAGGGTTTGCTTTAAGTTCAAGGACTTCTGCAGTTAAAAGAATATTTTCAAGTAAATCATCAATGCCCATTCCTGTTTTTGCAGAAACAGGAACGAATTCGACATCTCCACCCCAATCAACAGGACTGATGCCATGCTCTGCCATCTGTCCTTTTACAAGGTCAGGATTTGCAGTCTCTTTATCCATTTTGTTAAGTGCAACAATTATTGGTACACCAGACTCTTTTGCTATTTTAATAACTTCAAGTGTCTGTGGTTTTACACCATCATCTGCCGCAACAACAATAATTACGATGTCTGTAATATCAGTACCACGTTGACGCATAGCACCAAACGCAGCATGTCCCGGAGTATCGATAAATGTGATGTCTTTTCCATTTTGTGTAACTGTATATGCACCGATGTGCTGTGTGATACCACCAGCTTCACCTTCAGTAACTTTTGCTTTTCTGATCGAGTCAAGTAGTGATGTTTTACCATGGTCAACATGTCCCATAATAGTAATAACAGGAGGACGTTCAACCGCATCAGGATCTTCATCTACTTTTTCTTCGTTGACATAGTTAAATTCATCTTTTGGATCGATAATAGTTACTTCAACACCAAACTCTTCTGATAATATCTCGATCTCATCAGCACCAAGAAAGTCATTTTTCGTCATCATCATACCAAGGTCAAAAAGCACTTTTATGATGTCAGACATTGGACGTTTGAGTTTTTCTGCAAACTCATAAACACGAATATCTTCAGGAATCTCCACGTGTGTCACCACTTCATCTTCATGTTTCTCTTTTGTATATTTTTTACGTTTATCACGAGAAACTTTTCTACCACGAGGTGCTTGCTTTTTGTTTGCATTTCTTCCCGCAGGTTTTGGCGCTCTTGGTTTTCTTGGCTCTTCTGGAGCTATTGGTGCACGTTCTGTTGAGTTCAAATCAAGTAAAACAACCTGATCATCCATATCCATAGAGACTTCAGCAAGTGAACCGCCAAAAATGTCTAACTTCGTACCTTGATCTTTCTTACTTACAGGGGCTTGTTTCGTTGCATTTTTCTTTTTCTTTGCAAGTTCTTCAAGTACTTCGGCACTCATTTTTCCATAAGAAGAGACAGAAGCCTGTTTTTTAGGAAGATCATAGTTCTCTTCTACTTTTGGCTTTTTCTTTTTAACAATTTTTAAGCCAGATCGTTTAATTGCAGGTCTTGCAGAAGGCTGCACTACTTTAAGCGTTGATTTTTTAGGCTCTGCAGCTTTTTTCACTGGCTTACTCTCAGCTACTTCTTCTTTTTTCTCTTCTTGAGGTGCTGTTTCACTCTCTTTACTTGCTTGTGCTACTTCTTTAGTATCTTCTTTGACTACTTCTTCCGTAGCTTCAGCAGTCTCTTTTGGAGTACTATCTTCTACTTCATTTGTAGTCTCTTGAGCTTTTTCTTCTTTAGGAGTTTCTTCTTTAGGAGTATCACTTGTTGCTTGTTCTTTTTTCTTCACAGTTACTTTTGGCTTCTTCGGCTCTGCCGGTGCACCATTCATGATGTAATTTGCTATCTGCTCTGCGTCATCCATTGTAACCACACTTTGTGCAGACTTTACATCCAGTCCCATCTGTTTTGCTTTATCAAGAACATCTTTTGAAGCTATTCCTAACTCTTTTGCAATTTCGTGTACTCTAACTTTTTCTATCATCAGTGATGATCTCCTTTAGTTTGTTCATAAATTTCTCTTTTTGAGGGCTTTTACACTGGCGCATCAGCGCTTTTGTAAGTTTTTTTCCATCTTCAAGGCAATTTTGACATATATAAAAACTTCTTCCACTCCCGCTAAACGCAGTAAGTTCCCCATCGAGACACTGCAGTCTTAAGAGTTCTTGTTGTGCTGCTTTGATGCGGCACCCAACACAAGTTCTAAGAGGTTCGTGGAATTTTTTCGCCATTATATCTAAATATTGCTTTTTTTGATAGGCTATCGCTCTATCACAAGCCCATTATTGTCTAAATCTAAAATTTTCACTGCAAAATCAGGAAATTTTTGTCTCATTTTGTTTGCTATCATCGCAGCATCTTCATCGTATGTCAAAGAGAAGAATGTAGAACCGCTTCCTGAGAGGGTACTCATCAAAGCACCACTCTCATAGGCTACTTTTTGCACGGAAAAGAGTTCCGGCAGTGTTTTCATTCTCGCTTTTTGATGAAATCTGTCCTGTGCTGCAAGCTTCAGCATTTCCCAATCTTCATTGAAAAAAGCAGCAACAGTTAAAGCACTGTGTGAAAGATTATAGACTGCATTCTCTTTTGAGTACGATTTTGGCAAAACCGAACGCGATTTAGAAGTATTCATCTGCTTATTTGGTATAACAACCACTGCTTTTAAATAGTTTGGCAAGTGTTTTTTTTGTGAAAAAACTTTATTTTTCTCAATCGTTGCCACATTAAAACCACCCATGACTGCTGGAGTAATGTTGTCTGGATGAGGCTCATACACAAGTGCATGGTTGAGAATTCTGCGTTTAGAGACTCTAATATTAGCCGCCTCATGCGCAGAAGCGATAGCAGATACAATCACCGCAGAAGAGCTGCCCAAGCCTCTTGACATAGGGATTTGGTTATAAAAAGTAAATTTGAAATTTTGCTTATGTTTTGTCAAACGGGCATAATGTTCGTTAAAAATAGATATGAAAAGATTGTTACCCTTAAGACGAGGGTTATCTTCTCCTTCACCTTTAATGCAAACACTAAAAAACTTTGAAGGGTGAAACTCAACCCTGTTTCTTAGGTCAACGGCCAAACCAAGTGTGTCAAAACCCGGTCCTAGATTTGCTGAAGTAGCTGGTACACTTATTGTCAATTGTTTTCCTATCCTACTGCACCTATCATATAAAGCGGAGTAGTATTTGTAGTAAACTCACTATAATCAAGTTCAACAGGAAGCTCAAAAGAGCTCTCAGGAACTGTTTCTAATTTTTGAGTTTTTATTTCTGATGCGATTTTAACAAAACATAACTTTCCAATCGCTTTTATTGGCTGATTTTTATTAAAATAAAAAGCATCTGTAGCAAATAGTGGTATCTTTTTGATAATAGAAATTGACTTTAAGAAGATATAGGCTACTTTAATGGCCATAAAACTTCCCGGTCCATTTGCATAAAAGAGCTTTTGAACATTGTAGCGTTCTAAAATATCTTTATAAAGCAGCGGTAAAACATCTGAACTCTTTTCACTGCTCTGAAGTTTTTCTATGAGCTTTTGATTCTCATAGATACCGATCTGAATCGGTGAACTCAAAGCTATGAGTAGAACATCTACATTCTTAGGCATATGCTTTTTCTAACTCTTTTGTTTTTTCTCCAACGAGTTCTATCACTTCGTAGTTCTCTTTATTTTCAAGAAGTTTCAACGTCAGCTTATGGTTCAAATCATGACTCCCTGCCATTGCTTCATAGTTTCCTATAAAGTTCATACCAATAAGACTCATATCTCCTATGGCGTCGAGAATTTTATGTCTAACAAATTCATTGTCAAAACGCAGCCCTTCAGGGTTGAGAATCTTTTTCTCATCCAAAACAACAGCGTTTTCAAGTGAACCGCCAAGTGCAAGTCCTTTTGAGCGCAAATACTGCACTTCATGTAAAAAACCAAATGTTCGTGCACGCGCTATCTCATTTTTATAGCTCTCTTTTGTAAATTTGAGCACATATGCCTGTTCTTGTATAACAGGGTGGGGAAACTTGATAGTAAAGTCATAGTTCAAATCTGGAGAAGGAGAGAGTTTGACATACTTCTCACCCTCTTGTATCTCCACATCTTTTTTGATTATCATTACCTTTTTTGGCACATCAAGCTGTTGTATTCCTGCTTCATCAAGCAGCATACAAAAACTAGCACTACTCCCATCCATCACAGGTACTTCGTCGGCATCAACGATAACTCTGAGGTTATCTATGCCATATGCATACACTGCAGAGAGGAGATGCTCTATTGTAGAGATAACATAGCCATCTTTACCGATGACCGTTGCCATTTTTGTATCAACAACATTCTCGGGAATAAGAGGAATAGAGACATCAACATCACTTCTATAAAATACTATACCGCTGTTTGATTCCATCGGTTCGAGTCGTAACTTTACAGGCGATCCCTTATGGAGTCCAATTCCTACAAGTTCAACACTCTTTTTTATTGTTGTTTGATACATATCTTATCCCTATTGGCCGTTAATTATTTTTTTAGCGTGTTTAATTATATCACTAATATTTAATTTTATCCATTTTTTATCCATCCACTCCTGTGGACGCACTTCTACACCTTGCACTAAAACACCGAAATGGAGGTGATCACCCATCGCATACCCTGTTTTTCCACTTTTTGCTACCACTGTGTTTGGAGCCACCTCATCACCCGCAGCCACATTGAGACTTGAACAGTGTCCATACACCGTATAAAGACCTAATCCATGAGAGATAATAGGACTGTTTCCATAAATACCGTTATAATCAGCAAACACAACTTTTCCACCATTTTGCGTTTTGACTGGAGCCATCGCATGACTTGCTAAATCAAGTCCCAAATGATACGCTTCACTGATGAACTTCCCATGATAATAGTACTTTCTATGGTCTCCAAAACGTGCAACAACTGCTCCATTTTTCAGAGGATACATACGACGAATTCTAAAAGAGCTTATCATCTCTTGTGGCACGACAGAAGTATATTTATGAATAAGTCCATTATTCTTTGCACGGACATCTTCGTTGATAATCTTAAACTGTTCAAGTGGATCTTCAACACCCTGTGTCTCTTCAAAATCTTCTGCCAAGTTCGCTATTTTGCCTTTTAAAAATTTGTCTGAGAGTGTTATTTTAGAGACTCTGTACTGTCTGTTTTTCAAATAAAGAGGTACGTACGTTCTTGTTACATTTCCTGCTTCATCTGTGGCGATAATAGTCGCACGAAAACTGTTGTTTTGCACTGGCCATGCTAAGAGAGCGATGTAATATCCCTCTTTATAAAACGGTTCTGCCAAAAAGTGCTTTTTACCGCTCTCGATGTAGAGGTCTTTAAGGTTGTCATCTTGAGCTTGAAAAATAACAAGAGCAGATCCACCACGCGAGATCTTATACGAATTCTCTATAATATTGACCTGTGGTCTCTTTTTATCAATAAAGAGTTTATACTCTTTTACAGCATCATTCCCTTTAAGAAAGTTCCATTTACTTACATCTTTGGCTTGCACTGTTATGGTTATCTCTTTATCTTTCATAGCATATGCACCACGAGGCGGTTTAATGTTTAAAAGAAGTGATTTTTTCGGAATAAGAAGCTGTTCATTGACAAGTGTCGTATTTCCCGCACCATTTTGCATTACAACAGTATACGCCTTTATGGCACTGTCATCTTCTATTTTTATTTGCAGCGGCTTTTTCAAGTTCCAGTAGCCATTATTATTTTGGAGTGTAATAACAGGCTTATTTCTCTCAAATGTTGCAGAGAAGTACACATATAAAGCACCTCCAACAATTAATGCCATTATTAAAAGTGTCACAAATGATGAATTATTATTTCTTTGGTTTCTCAAACTCTATTTCCTTACTATTGATTTTAAAATTTTACTCTTCTCATCTTCTTGGACAAGTCGAACTTCTTGAACATGTGCCAGTTTTAAGACCTCGTTCATTATCACATAAGCATCTTCTATGGATGCTCCACTCTCTTTTAGATCTTCTTCACTTACTGGCAAAAGAGCCACACTTGCATTCTCACATAAAAGCATATTTTTATAAAGAATCGACTGCAGACGAAAAGAAGCCAAAGGCTGACAATAGTGTAAATTTTCTATACACTCTTTATGCGCTGCGTTTAGCTCTATAAGTTGTGATGCAGTAGCAAATACTATGCCATCACATTCACTGCTTCTAAAGAGATCATAACGTAACAAAAGCGCCCCATAGAGTGCTGTAGCCATTTTTTTGTTGATCTTTACACCCTTCTTTTGAAAAAAGTCATATAAAGAAAGGACATCACTATCAACATTTATGATGCAATCAGCAGATGAAGGCACCTTTTGTCGAACTTTCTCAAACCATGGTAAAAAAGAGAACTTTTCAGCAAGAGGTGTTTCACAAACAAGAGAAACCTTTTTATGCTCTGTAAGAATATAAGAATAT
>JALUZQ010000040.1 GCA_027011725.1 Sulfurimonas sp.
GGTCTTTTTGCAAAAGTGCTTTTTATATCATACAACCAACACAAACACCAAAAGCAGTTTCCAAAAACATCAAGGTCAAACAAAGCACACAGATAAGTACCTTGTAAAAAGTAATATCCCAATGAATAACAAACCACCAAACCATAGGAAAGGCTACAAGCCAGCCAAGTGTCCATGCAAAACGTTTTTGCAATCCACCGACATATTCCGGCTTTTGGTTACGCACTATAAACTTTCCTAGCAACATTGAAGGAGAGTACTTAGGGCTGATAACTCTTGCTAAAAAGTCAAACCATAAAAATGCCAAATATACTCTTGCTACGATGATATGATTAAAGCCAATACCAACAAAAATTACAATCATACCAAGCATAAAAAGAATACCGGCTGCCGCACGTGCTTCTCTTTCGTTGATAACTGTTACATCATATCCGGGAACATGTTCTCCATATTCCCACAAAAAACTTTTAAGATTCAAAAATTCTCCTAGTATAATTTTTTATAATCTGATTATATCAAATAATTGTAATAACGCAGTACACCATCCATTTGTGAACCCATATTTAAAAGAAGCATATCTGCAATGACTAAAGCGGCCATTGCCTCACACACAACTGTTCCACGAATGGCCACACATGGATCATGTCTGCCTTTTAAAGAGAAATCTACCTCTTCATTTGCTGTAGTTACAGTGTGCTGCTCTTTAAATATTGATGGAGTAGGTTTAAAATAGACATTAAGTACAATATCTTCACCATTACTTATACCGCCTAAAATGCCGCCGGCATGGTTTGACTCAAATCCATTCGCACGAATCTGGTCATTATTTTGCGAACCGTGTACGCGAGCACTAAGCACTCCATCACCTATCTCTACTGCTTTCACTGCGTTTATACCCATCATGGCATCGGCAAGAACACCATCGAGCTTATAGTAAAGCGGTTGACCAAGTCCTGCTGGAGCACCTTTTATAAGAACACGAGAGACACCACCTACAGAGTCATGCTCATTTTTTGCTTTAAGTATTGCTGCTTTTTGTGCCTCTTCTTTGTCTGCATCAAGTGCATATATAATGCTGCTTTTTGCCTTTTCATAATCAAACACTTCACTCTGAATTCCAGCAACTTCACTAATACCGCTCAATACACTTATTCCAAGTTCTTTGAGCATTAATTTTGCAACAGCACCGGCTGCAACTCGTGCAGCTGTCTCTCTAGCAGAGCTTCTCCCTCCGCCACGGTAATCACGAATGCCATATTTATGAAAATAGGTAAAGTCAGCATGCCCCGGACGAAAGACATCTTTAATATTTGTATAATCTTTTGATTTTTGATTTGTATTGTAAATCACCATGGCAATAGGCGTACCGGTACTTTTACCTTCAAAAACACCGGAGAGTATCTCTACTTTATCAGCCTCTTTTCTTGCTGTTTCGAACTCGCTTTTACCCGGTTTTCTTCTATCGAGCTCACTCTGAATATATGCTTCATCGATTTCAAGTCCCGCAGGCACGCCATCAAGCAAGCATCCTAAGGCCTTTCCATGAGACTCTCCAAAAGTTGAAAATCGTAATTTCATTCCAAAACTATTCACTATTTTTCCTTTTTCAACATCGCAACGGCCTCTTTTGCCGCCTCTTGTTGTGCTATCTTCTTACTTTTTCCGCTTGCTCGAGCATACTCTTTGCCTTCTATGAAAACACCAACCTCAAACTCTTTTTTATGGTCAGGTCCTCTCGAAGCCATCACCTTGTATTCTGGAGTAATACCAAAACGTGCCTGTGTCAACTCTTGAAGTGTTGTTTTAAAATCACGGAAAAGTGAGTCAAGCGAGATCTCTTTATGGTTCTCTTCTATCAAACGAATTGCTATCTCTTCGACTTTTTTCAAACCCGCTTCAAGGTAAATTGCACCCATAATCGCTTCAAAAGCATTTGAGAGCAAAGAGGACTTCTCCCGTCCTCCATTGTTGTCTTCTGCGTTTGAGAGTAAAATATAGTCTCCCAAATGTAAGGCACGAGCTAGCTTGTCAAAACCTGTTTCATTCACAAGTGAGGCCCGTATCTTTGAAAGATTTCCCTCATCAGATGTTTTAAACTTTTTAAAAAGATACTCACCGACCACAAGGTCGAGTACAGCATCTCCCAAAAACTCTAAGCGCTCATTATCGTAGGGCTGCTTGTAACTTTTGTGTGTCAGCGCTTCGATAATGAGCTTTTTGTCTTTAAATTCATACCCTAAATCTTTTTCTAAAGTATCTATTTTTTTATGCATAATTCCCTCATTTTATTTTCTACAGTGCATCTTTAGCCTCTTGGGCTGCCTCTTTTGCCAAAACATCACACCTTTCATTCTCAATATGTCCATCATGCCCACGTACCCAAATAGCATTGATCTTATGCCCTTTGGCAGCATCTATATACTCACGCCATAGGTCAGGATTTTTCACCTTTTTAAAATCTCTTTTAATCCAGTTTTTCAGCCATTCGTTAATGCCCTTGACAACATAAGAAGAGTCTGAAACAATATCGACCTCACAAGGCTCTTTTAAAGCTTTGAGCCCCTCTATGACACCTTTAAGTTCCATTCTATTATTTGTTGTATGTGCCTCTGAGCCGGAGAGTTCTCTCTCTTTATCACCATATCTCAGTATTACTCCGTATCCTCCAGGGCCAGGGTTTCCCAAGGCACTGCCATCACTGAAAAGAGTTATTTTCTTCACTAAATTCCTTGACATAATCTTTTGTGAGTCCATACTCAACCTGTGCAGTATCTATTGCGTGACAAACACTACAGCGGTTAAACGCAAAGGGGTTTGTACTTTTACAACTCGTACAAACATACTCAAAACTCAAAGTCGCATTTGCTCGACCTTGAAGTCCTATAAGTACATCAAGTTCAAACACGGAACTTCCCTGAGCGAGTGCAACATCACCACGCGCACTATAGAGTTCTTGTAACTGTTTACTCTTTGCAATTATATCTAAATTCAGATCTTTTGAATCTAATCTCCACAGCACTTCCGTTAAAAGCTCAACGTCATCAAGATTAAGATTTTCCCATGCAAATTGCGGATCAACACGGAAAAGAAACTCAAAAATCATATAAGTCAGCCTACGATTCTCTTTGTAAAGAGTAAGAAGTTTTTGCGCTTTTTGCTCATCAGACAACTTCGTATTTTGAACAAGTGTAAGTGCCGTCAAATAAGTTTTATCTAACAAGATATCTTCATTAAGTTCATCAAGAGGTTCAAGTACATCTATGGCCGCTTTATAATCGCGCATATATTCATATACAAGCAACAAATAGTGCAGCGCTTGTGGTGTCCTTGGATTATACTTGAGAATCTCTAAAAATATCTGTCTTGAACGTTCCAAAAAACCTGCTTTAAAATAGGTCTTGCCAAGAATGAACATTGTCTCAAAGAGATTCTCCTTTGCCGTCACTTTTAAGAGTTCATTGTATATTTCTATGCTCTTTTCATAATCCCCGTTTTTAGCATATGAGGCAGCTAAAAGCATCCATGACTTTTGAGAAAGTTCTCCACTTGAGATGAGTACCTTCAGTTCATTCTCACTCGGTAAGGCTCGAAACTGTTCTAAAAATCGCTCAAGATGTGTCGAGTTTTCTTTCCGTCGGTATCGTCCCCACCAGTAAGAGAAGAAAGTGATGAGAAAGATAATAGTAAAAAAGATTATGACAGAAAAAAGCGGGTCTCTAAACCCAATGTAAAACA
>JALUZQ010000041.1 GCA_027011725.1 Sulfurimonas sp.
ATTGCCGCTGCATAAAAAGAAATTTGGAATTTTGGAAGCGGGAAATTCATTAAAAAATATAAAAAAAATTGATATAGCTATTGTTCCTGCAGTTGGAGTAGATGGAAATTTTCAGAGGGTTGGATATGGTAAAGGAATGTATGATCGTTTCTTTGAACGCTTGAGTGTCAAACCTTACACCATCTTTGTGCAAGCTGAATTGTGTAAAACAAAAGAGAATTTGTGTGATATACATGATATATCATGCGATGTACTGATTACTCCTAGGAAGATAGTAGAAAAAGGGAAATAAAAGATGTTAAACGAAATACTACTTGGTGGCGGAACTGCCATTGTGAGTGGTGTGGTGGGTTTTTTCATCTCTAAAAAAATTACGGGTGCAAATTTTGACATTTATGTTGAGCAGGCTGCAGCAAAAGCAAAGGCCATTGAAAATGAAGCACAAACACTTTTAGACCGATCGCGACTCAAAGCAAAAGAGATTGAGTTAGATGCACAAAAACTTTTTGAGAGTGCAAAAGAGAGGGCTCGTGCTGACTTTGCACAACGTGAAGACAATCTAGTGCGAAAAGAGAAGGAGTTTGAGAGGTATAAGAGTGAGGAAGAAAAAAATATTCAGACTCAACTTCGCCAGCTTCAATCACGTAAAATTAATTTAGAGAGAAATGAAAAATCACTACGTTCACTTAAAGAAAAATATGAAAAATCTATAGATGAACTTCTGCACACAATAGAGCATTGTGCAGGGCTGACTCAAGAAGAAGCAAAAAAAGAGCTTCTTGATAAAATAGAAGAGAAGATGCGTGGAGAGATCGCGCACATTGTCCGTAAGTACGAGAATGAAGCCAAGCAAGAGGCAGAGCGAAAAGCAAATTATATTTTGGCTCAGGCTACAAGCCGTTTTGCAGGTGAATTTGCTTCGGAACGACTCACTAATCTTGTGCATCTTGAAAATGATGAGCTTAAAGGGCGCATTATTGGGAAAGAAGGGCGTAATATTAAGGCACTTGAGACGCTTTTGGGTGTTGATATTATTATTGATGACACGCCAAACGCAATACTTGTGAGTAGTTTTAATCTCTATCGTCGTGCCATTGCGACAAAGACCATTCAACTGCTTGTGGAAGATGGACGTATACAGCCTGCACGCATAGAGGAGATATTTAAAAAGGTCTCTGATGAGTTTGAGTCAAAAATACTTGCTGAAGGGGAAGAACTGCTTGCCGATATGAACATCGGTGTGATGCATCCTGAACTTGTCAAACTCATAGGACGCTTACGTTATCGTGCGAGTTATGGACAAAATGCACTTGCCCATACGCTTGAAGTGGCGCACTTAGCAGGTATTATGGCTGCGGAGATGGGTGGAGATCCGATTTTGGCAAAAAGAGCAGGTTTACTGCATGACATAGGAAAGGCACTCACTCATGATCATGATGGAAACCATGTGGATCTCGGGGCTGAAATATGCCGCCGTTATAATGAAGATGAGGTCGTCATTAACGCTATTTACGCGCATCATGGACAAGAAGAGATAAACTCTATAGAGTGTGGTGCAGTATGTGCTGCAGATGCACTCTCAGCGGCTCGTCCAGGAGCTCGTAGAGAGGTTTTGGAAAGCTTTTTAAAACGTGTCACTGAAATAGAAGAGATTGCCTCTACACATAGTGGTGTCCGTCAGGCATATGCCATTAATGCCGGCCGTGAGGTCAGGGTCATAGTAAACGCAGCACTTATAAATGATGATGAATCGATTCTTTTAGCTCGAGAGATAGCCAAAGAGATAGAAGAAAAAGTACAGTATCCTGGTGAAATCAAGGTAAATGTTATCAGAGAGAGCAGGGCAATAGAGTACGCGAAGTAAATTTACTTCGCAGCTTTTGCAGCAGTGTCAATGGTGACAACTACCGCTCCTCTTAAATCTCCCATTTTATAGTGTGTGGCTTTATCGATAGGATATCTTTGCGCGATCGCACGTTTGAGATCAGTATCTTTAATATTTCCATGACACTTCAGGCACACTTTTTTATTTATCAAGAGTGGTTTGTAATATTTATATGTTGTTGCATTCACCTTCTGTACCAGCTGTTTTGGCATAAGCACATTCGCATTTTTTAGTTTGTGTAAAGAGTCTAAAATAAGCTCTTCATCCACTTCTGGTTTATTGGCAGGGTTACGATATTTGAGGCTGATTCTTTTGACTCGAATGCCGTTTGGTAGTTTTAGGTTCACCTCTTCTGTAAGATTATATGCTTCTTGAGAACAAAAATCAAGTGCTTTCATCGGGCCGCCTGCTTTCATATTTTTTTTCATATTGGAACCGAGTGTCTTTAAAAGCAGTTTTGTACTGTATTGTCCTGTTGAGATGACTGCGTTTAGCTCTTTACTTTGTTTGTTCTGTGGCGCTCCAAAAAGGAGTGCTGTACTTAAACTTATCAGGAGTAACGGGGAAAATAAATGCATGACTAAATCCTCATTTTTAAACTTTCTTTGATAATTATAGCAAGACTTATAATAATTTAATGCTAGTTTGATTATAATTGCGCTAATTTTATAAGACAAGGGAGCACGCCTATGGGTGAATTGTTTACATTTTTCGGAATTATTTCTGAAGATCCGGATTTTCTTTTTGTAACACATATGCTTTTATCTGCATTTATTGCGATATTTTTAGCTAAGGTTGCAATGTCAAACCTGCAACTTGTACCAAAAGGTACTCAAAACGTAATGGAGGCATACCTTAAAGGTGTTCTTGAAATGGGAACAGATGTAATGGGTAGAGCACATGCTCGTAAATACCTGGCATTAGTTGCGACTATTGGTATGTTTGTTGGTATTGCGAACCTTATTGGTATTATTCCAGGTTTTGAAGCACCATCATCAAGTTTGAATATGACACTTACTTTAGCACTTACTGTATTTGTTTACTATAACTTTGTAGGTATAAAAACACATGGTGTCATTAAATATTTCAAACACTTTACTGGTCCAGTTTGGTGGTTGGCATGGTTAATGTTCCCTGTTGAGATCGTTTCTCACTTTTCTCGTATTGTCTCTCTTAGCTTCCGTCTTATGGGTAACATTAAAGGTGATGATATGTTCCTTGCGGTAATTCTTGTACTTGTTCCATGGGTAATGCCTCTTATTCCATTTGCACTACTGACTTTTGGAGCATTTTTACAAGCATTCATTTTTATGATGCTGACATATGTATACCTTGCTGGTGCGATTATTGTAGAAGACCACTAAGTAACTTAGAATGCAAAAAGACATTTATTATAGAATAATAAGCTTTTTGCTTGGAGCATCATGGGCGGTTGTCCTTTTTGGTGCTCTTTTTACATTAAAGACTTTTCTTTCTTTTGGAATAGCCTTCGCACTCTTTGCGACACTGCTTTTTATAATCATCTCTCTTTTTCTTATTCTTATGCTTGATGCTTTCGAAGTCAACAAACAGCGTCTTTATGAAGCAAAAAAACAGACAAAACTCTTAGAAGAAATATACCAAATAGAATCAAAATCTTAGGTTACAAGCTATCTGCGTATATTTATAACTCCCTTGATGAGAAAAAGATTTTTTTATGCTCTTTTGAGAGTTGAATAACATCTTTTAAAGAATAAGTTAGGTAGAATAAAAGTAATTCATTTTACTTAAGGAAGACTATGTTTGAAGTAGTTATAGGACTTGAAGTCCATGTACAACTAAATACAAAAACAAAACTT
>JALUZQ010000042.1 GCA_027011725.1 Sulfurimonas sp.
ATCACTAACGCATGGAAAACGCCATCCTACCATTAGAAAAGGTGCTGTCATTGGTGCGGGTGCAAAAATACTCGGAAACATCGAGATAGGTGAATACGCAAAAATCGGTGCGAATTCCGTTGTTGTAAAAGAGGTACCTGATTGTTCTACTGCCGTTGGTATTCCTGCGCATATTATTGAGAAAGGACGCTGTAAAGATCCGTTTATGCACAATATGCTTCCTGACATTAATAAAGAGATGTTTGAATATATGCTCAAAAGGGTTGCAATTCTTGAGCATATTCTTATGAAAGACCACAAAGAACTTCTCGATGAAGACCTCCAACTTGAACATATTTATGAATCTTTCATAAAATCAATGAAAAACTAAGTCTTCTAATACATTTCTTTTAGTATAATTACCTTATTATTATTTTCACAAAAAAGGGTTTTTATGCTAACAAAACGCATCAATACACTATCTGAATCAATTACTATTGCTGTTTCTGCACTTGCACAAGAGTTAAAAGAGGAGGGAAAAGACATCCTCAGTTTCTCCGCAGGCGAGCCGGACTTTGACACACCACAAGTCATTAAAGATGCAGGAATTGCCGCGATAAACAGTGGCTTTACTAAGTATACTGCAGTTGATGGTATTCCTGCTTTAAAAGCAGCGGTAGCAAAAAAACTCAAACGCGATAACAACCTTGAGTATGCACCAAACCAGATCATCGTAAACAATGGAGCAAAACACTCGCTTTTCAACCTTTTCTCTGCTACCATTGAAGATGGAATGGAAGTTATCATTCCTGCACCCTACTGGGTGACATATCCGGAACTTGTAAAATATTGCGGTGGAAAAGTTGTAGAGATACAAACAAGTGATGCTACTGCGTTTAAAATAACACCCCAGCAATTAAAAGCTGCCATTACTCCTAAGACAAGAATGCTGATTTTAACTACACCATCCAACCCTACTGGTGCAGTCTACTCTAGAGAAGAGCTCACAGCACTCGCAGAGGTTCTCAAAGGAACTGACATTTTAGTAGCAAGTGATGAGATGTATGAAAAGCTTACATATGATGGAGAGTTTACTTCTGCTGCTTCAATCAGTGAAGATATGTTCAAACGCACCATTACTATTAACGGCCTGAGCAAATCTGTTGCTATGACAGGCTGGAGATTCGGATATATGGCAGCCTATGATACAGAACTTATCAAAGCAACGAAAAAGCTTCAATCTCAAAGTACATCAAACATCTGCTCTATCACACAGTACGCTGCTATTGCAGGGCTTGACGGCTCTGCGGATGAAGATATGGCAATGATGAAAAAAGAGTTTATAAAACGTCGTGATGAAGCGGTACGTCTTTTTAATGAAGTTGATGGGCTGACTGTTTTAAAGCCTGATGGTGCGTTTTATCTGTTTGTAAACATCCAAGAAGTGAGCAATGATTCATTGACATTTGCAAAAGAACTTTTAGAGAGTAAAGGTGTTGCTGTTGTTCCGGGTGTCGGTTTTGGTAGTGAAGGTTACTTTAGATTTAGTTTTGCGACAGGTATGAAGACTATCCGTGAGGGTATAAAAAGAATAGCTGAGTTTACAGAAGAGCTCAAAAATAAGTAGGTTTTAAAACCTACTTTTTAAGCTCACTAAGAGCTTGAATCACTTCATCAAGATTATCAAGAGGAATATGTACTTTCCACTCCGGCTCATCCGCATTACCAGCTAGCGATATACCAATACTAGCTACTGTACCACTTCCCGCACCATATGGTTCATCGATCTTTGTTACAGAGATAACACCGTTTTTCGTACCACTTAATGGAATTGTTTTTGACATTTCTTACTCCTTTTAATTTTGTTTAATTAGTTTAGCAAGTTTTGCCTGAAGTTTCAACCACTTTCTATGATCCATCAAAGGAAAACCTGCATAGGTCTTACCTGGTTCTTTTATGGAACTTGTAATGCCACTACGCGCTGCAAAGGTTGAAAATGGTGCAATTTCTAAATGTCCCGCGGCTGCAGCTTGTCCACCCATAACTACATTACGTCCAAGTTTCGTTGAGCCTGCAAGACCTGATTGGGAGACCATTACGCTATATTCCCCTACTTCACAGTTATGCCCTATTTGGACAAGATTGTCTATGCGTGTTCCTTTTTTAATGAGTGTCGAGCCAAATACAGCACGGTCAATACTCGTATTGCTTCCAATTTCTACATCATCTTCAACAACGACATTTCCATTTTGGTAGATCTTTTTATGCTCACCCATATTGTTCGTTGCAAATCCAAAACCATCAGAACCGATGACACTGTTTGCATGGATGATACAGTCATTCCCTACTCTACAATCTCTATAAATAGTCACACTTGGATAGAGTATGGTGTTGTCACCTACGACCGCCTCAGCGCCAACATAGACATGCGCTAAAATCGTACAGTTCTCGCCAATGACTGCACCCTTTGCTATTTCAGCCTTTGATGAGACTTTTGAGCCTTTGCCTATGACAGGTTCAGGCAAAGTATCGTCTTCTATTGGGGGTGCAAAATATTTTGAGAGAATTGCCATAGACCAGTAAGGATTTTCAACAACAAGTGCCAAAGTGTTCTCTGGCACTTCCTCTTTTGCACTCTCAGAGACAATGACTGCCGCTGCGTTTGTGTTTTTTATATCTTTTACATACTTTGCATTTGATACAAAAGAGAGCTCACTCTCTGAAGCATCTTTAAGCGTATTCATCCCCGTTATTTCTACATCATTTCCTTGAAACTCCGCACCAATAATAGAAGCGATTTCACTAAGTTTCATAATACTTTATCTCTCAAGAGCAACAGCACCGCTGCGTACTATCTCTTTTGGATTGTAACGCTTGACTGCGTTTAAGAAGTTATCTATGCGTTTTGGCTCATCTGCAACCATTGCTATAACAACACTTTCACCAACGTTGACGATTTTCCCGTTATAGGCTTCACAGATAGCATTAATGTCACTTAAATTCTCAGTAATAGGAAACTTCACAAGTGCCATCTCTTTTTCAACCATATCTTCGTGCTCATAGACGCGTAAAACAGGAATGAGCTTATGCAGCTGCTTTGTTATCTGCTCTATTACACGAACAGAACCTGATGTTACTATGGTCAAACGGGAGTATCTACTCTCAGGAATTGGAGCAACTGTCAAAGAGGTAATGTTATACCCACGTCCTGAGAAAAGGTCTGTAATACGAGACAAAACACTTGCCTCATTAACAACGATAACCGAAACTACTCTTCTTGCATTGTTGTCATTCATTATTTACTCTCCTTTTTCTCTAATAACATCATATTGAACAGACTTCCGCCTGATGGAACCATAGGAAGAACGTTCTCAAAACGCTCAACTTTTACCTCTATAAACGCAACGACATCTTTCTCAACTGCGTCTTTAAGTGCTGCATCGAACTCCTCTTTTGTAGAGACTCGGTACCCTATACCGCCAAATGCTTCTGCAAGTTTTACAAAATCAGGCTGTACAGAGAGATCTGTCTCTGAGTGACGTTTGTCATAGAAAAGTGTCTGCCATTGGCGTACCATTCCTAAGAAGTTGTTGTTTAAGATGATGTTGATAACAGGCAGTTTTTTCTCAACAGCCGTCATCAGTTCTTGACAGTTCATAAGAATTGAACCATCCCCAGTAAAGTTGATGCTTGTCTTCTCAGGAGTTGCAGCTTTTACACCCATCGCAGCC
>JALUZQ010000043.1 GCA_027011725.1 Sulfurimonas sp.
CTATCAGATCAGCTGCGAGTTTTTTTGTGAAGCCTTTGATGATCTTGTTTAAAAAGAAGAAGAGTTCGTTTTGATTGACTTTGATAGCATCGAACTTAAAAGTCTTGCCATACTTTTTATGCTCATGCCACTCCCCCTCAAGCGTGATGGCAGAACCTTTAATGTTAGAAACATCACTCTCAAAATAGCTCCCGCTTATCTTCTCACCGGTTTTTAAAACGGCGATGAAAAAGCCGTCATCGCCTTCAAAAAGTATGCGGTCAATTTGCCCTATGAGTGTCACTGTACTACTTTGTGACTATTGCGAAACTTTGTTCGAGTATCTCTTTGTGTGCTTGTATGAATCTATTGAGATCTTTGAGTTTTAACTCTTTTATCTTTTGCAGTTCTACTTCAGAGTGATTGAGTGCAAACCCTTTGTAGTAGTCCATAAATGTACGGTTGAGTCTTTGGCTCATTGTCTCTACCCGAAGAGGCTCGCTCCCGAGTAAAAATTTCTTTGTTTGCTCAAGTTCATCTGCAGTGACACCCTCTTTTACAAACTTGGCTATTACATCTTTCACACTCTTTGTCGCCTCATCCATCGAGTCGAGTTTTGTTTGCAAATACCCGCTCAAATAAGAGCTTGACTTGCTCACATGCACACGAGCATACGCCGAGTATGCTAAACCGCGTTTGACACGTATCTCTTCCATTAAACGGCTTCCAAAACCACCAGTTCCCAGTATAAAAGTCGCTACTCTTGCTTTGTAGTACTCTTCATCATTGACTGCCATATTGTATGGTGAACCAAAGTAAATGTATGCCTGCTGCGTATCACGCTTTAAGATGCTTGTCTGCGCTTTGTCACTTGCTTCATAGTGAGGAAGCGGTTCACTTTTTCCTTTTGGAAGGAGTTTGAGAATCTTTTTGACCTTTTTCTTTACATCAGCCAAATCCACATCGCCGCCCACAACAACTATTGCGCGTGAGATTACAAGGTGGCTGTTAACAAAACCTTCTACATCTTTTAGAGTAATGCTCTGTACACTTTGGGGTGTGCCTGCACTTGGATTTGCCAAAGGGGTATTTGGAAAAAGAAGTTTTTTAAGTTCATTCGAAGCAACATAGTCATAGTCGTTCTCTTTTTTACTGAGTGCTCCTATGGTCATTGTTTTTACTTTGCTGAGTGCTTCATCAGAGTAGTTTGGATCTTTTAGCAGCTCTGAGAGGTACTTCATAGAATTTGCAAATTCATCATTGAGTGAGCTTACCTCAAGCACAAAAGTTTCCGTTCCTGTATGTGCAGAGATATGAATAGCACGAGACTCCAATTTATCGGCAAAGCCGTTTGAGCTAAGCGTTTTCGTTCCCTCATTTAAAATCTTTGCAGAGAATTTTGCAAGTCCCGGTATCTTTTTATCTATAATGCTTCCGCTGTTTGTAAAGACTATTTGTGTATTTACAAGGGGAAGTCTTTTGTCCTCTTCAAATATAAGCGGAACTTTTATGCCCTCTACTTCTATACTGTCTATCTTTGCTGCCATTAAAATCTGTCCTATTATTAAAAGTATAAAAACTGTTTTTTTCATCAATTACTCAAATATCTCTAAAGTCTCATACGCTGTATTTCTTATTGCCGGAGTTTCACCTATATCTTTTATAAGATGTATCATCTCATCTTTTGCCATACTAAACGCAGCGCCTGCAGAGCTTACGACATTCTCTTCCATCATTGTACTTCCAAGGTCATTCGCACCAAAATGGAGTGCCATCTGCCCGATGTAAGGCCCCTGTGTTACCCAAGAACTTTGAATGTTTGGCACATTGTCAAGGTACAAACGCGCTACGGCCAACAAACGCAGATAACGGTTTGATGATGGCTTCTCCATATCTGGAATCTGTGCTAAAAGCTCAGTATTTTTTCCCTGAAAACTCCACATAATGAAGGCTCTAAAACCACCCGTTTCATCTTGAAGATTACGTATCATATCAAAATGATCTATGATATCTTCGTCTGTCTCAACCGTTCCATACATCATAGTTGCCGTTGATTTTATACCAAGTTTGTGTGCTTTACGGTGAATATCCACCCATACATCCGAATCAATCTTTTTAGGTGCAATGATGTCACGTACTTTGTCTGAAAGTATTTCAGCTCCGGCACCTGGAATGGAGGAGAGCCCTTTTGCTTTAAGGCGTTCAAGTACTTCTTCTACAGATATGCGAGAGACTTTGGCAATGAAATCAATCTCTATAGAGCTAAATCCATGAATGGTAATGGTCGGGTATTTTTGATGAATATGCTCTACCAAATCCTCATACCACTCGATTTTCAGTTTTGGATGCACTCCCCCTTGAAAAAGTATCTGCGTGCCGCCAATTTCCAAAAGCTCATCTATCTTTTTGTCTATCTCATCAAAAGTAAGCACATAGGCATCTGCATCTTTTTCATGACGGTAAAAGGCACAAAACTTACAATCTACCCAGCAGATGTTGGTGTAGTTGATATTTCTGTCAATCACAAAAGTTGTAATTCCCTTTGGATGCAGCTCTTTTTTACGAGCTGTCGCCATCTTTCCAAGTTCTTTTAAGTCGGCATTTCTTATAAGGTCAAGTGCCTCTTCTTTTGTTAATCTTTTTTGCATTGTCCTGCTTTCGTTGTTATTTTATTGAGTGCATTATTTACTTTTTCTATCTTCTTCGCTGCGTTTAACAGATGATGGTTTGCAAGCCATGAACCATCTCGGTATGCCATTTTCACTTTGCCATCCGTGTCACGATAGACTAAAATACGAAGCGGCAGATCAAGTCCTACTGTCATATCTTGTTGCATCAGACTTGTTCCAAGTTTTGCATTTCCAAAAATGACCATTTTTGCTTCATTAAGCTTCATACCCACTGCGTTTGCATTGCCGCTGTGGTTGATAACAGCAAAAACATGCAGCCCTTTTTTTGAAACAATGTTTTTAATGTGCTGCACAGTTTTATTTACACTACAATGGCTCTCTTTTACAATGATATCTTGTGCAAATAAAGAGATACTAAACGCAGCTATGAGTAGTAGTTTTTTCACTATTTCCATCCTTTGTTTCTTGAGCTTATTGATCGTTTCTTAAAGAAAATTCTGTAAAGCACATAGAGTATAATCCATACAACAAAAATACCACCTAAAACCTGCAACCAAGCTCCAAGATTTAATATTTTATTTAAAATAGAGTTATGCTCTTTTGTATCTATCTGCACATCTGCCATCTCAGCAATGTGTGTCATCGCAGATACTGCCAAATTTCCTTCTGGAATATCTTTGTGACACGAAAGGCACACGCCACGTCTGTCAAGCTTACTGCGCTGCTCATTCGAGAGTGCTCCTGCCAGATTCCAGTGATTATCTACTGTCTGCAGTTCTGTGCCGTTTTCATCTACAAAACGGCTCCAATCTATGCCAAAGTTGTCAATTTTTGGCTTTTGAATCTTAAACTGTTTCGCTATCATCTTGCCATCGGCAGTTTTAAGCCCCACATTCCAGTCCTGCGTTTGGTTTCCAAAGAGCTTACCATCCTCTATACCATACCCCATCGCTTGTGGATTAGAGTGACAACTCTCACACTCACGTGCCTCTTTTTGTACAGTATGTGAGTGTACCGCCGCCATCACAACACCCGGTAGTTTTTTCTTCGAATCCGGGTGTTTATAATCGGGCATCATATTGATATGGT
>JALUZQ010000044.1 GCA_027011725.1 Sulfurimonas sp.
AAATTTGGCATTTACACTGATACAAACAGTAGTGATCTTGGAAGGTATGATGTAACCCACAAAGAGAGACAAATACTTTTTCAAAGTTCCTTCGCTTCGTAACATTGCCCGTACCGCACCCTACTTTCATGATGGAAGTGAGCCGAGTTTACGAGGTGCAGTGCTTACTATGGCTGAATACCAACTTGGTCGAAAAATAACGGATGAAGAAGTCAACAAAATTTTAGCATTTTTAAAGTCTCTTAATGGAGAGCTTCCAAAAGATATTGAGCCATAGATGAATATACTGAAAAAAATTGATAAAGTAGTCTTTTTACTTCTTATTTCTCTTGTAATGTTAGTATCACTCTTTTTCTATCTTGTCTCGATAGACAAAGATGTAGAGGTGTATAACACCATTCATGACAAAATTACCGAACTTGAGCTTATAGACAAAAAATTTGACAATTTTGCTCTCGCCATTGATGTTTTTAAAGATTATAATGGACTCAACAAAAGTACGCAAAATTTTCAAACTACACTTCGCTCTCTCAAAGAGAATATAAAGATACAATATCCACAAAACACAAAGCTCACCCAAGAATTACACGATATTGAAAAGACCTTTGCTACAAAAACAGATGATCTGGAGTATTTTAAGTCTCTCAACTCAACACTTATCAATACCTCACATTTTCTTTTTGACTTACAACAAACACTCAGAGAAACTAAAAATATCTCACAACAGACAAAAACCAGTATCAATGAAACACTCTTTTATCTGCTCAAGTTCACAACAACGGACTATATCGACAAAAGCTTCATCGACAAACAGCTTGCAAATATTTTAACGCTTGCTAAAAAAGAGGAAAAGAGTAAACTCGTTTACACCTTCTATGCACACACAAAACTTATGTTAAAGACACTCAGTGAGCTTAAAAAACTCTCTTTAGAGATTCGTAATAATCAACTCAATCAACAACTCCAAACACTGTATATGTTAGTAGACTCCATACATAGTAAAAACTTACAAATCAAACGCAACATTACCATACTCTTTTTTCTCACTGCGTTTGGTCTCATTTTAGTTTTGCTCAAAGTTTACAGAAACTCTGTTAAGATCTCTCAAGAGCTCTATGCATTTCAATTTGCCGTTAAAAACAGTGACAATACCATTGTACTTACAGACCCGCAAAGACACATCACTTTTGTAAATGAAGTTTTTGAAAAGACCACAGGATACTCTCAAGAAGAAGCAATCGGACAGAATCCTAACATACTTAAATCGGGCAAACAAGACGACTCCTTTTATGCAGAACTCAACAGTAAACTTGACAAAGGAGAGAAATGGGAGGGGCAATTCATAAACAAACGTAAAGACGGCTCTTTATACTATGAAAAAGCCTCCATCGTTCCTATCTTCTTAGACAACAAACTCATAAGCTATCTCGCTATCAAACTTGACATCACTGACTATGTTGAACAAAACAAACAACTCGAACTTGCAGCAAGTGTTTTTGACAATACCGAAGAGGCTATCATTATCACAAACGCAGAGAAAAAGACCATATCTGTTAACAGAGCTTTTAGCAAAATCTACGGCTATACCCTCTCTGAAATCGAAGGTAAAACTCTTAAAGTTCTCCATTCAGGGACGCATGATACTCACTTTTACAAACAAATGTGGGAAAACATTGAAAGTAAAGGACTCTGGCAAGGCAAAATAGTCAATAAAACAAAGTGTGGTCTCTATATTCCTATTTGGAGTACCATTACAGCAATTAAAGATGCCAAAGGCAATACCCTGAACTATATTGCCGTGCAGACAGACCTGCGAGAGATAGAGAGTGTACAAGAGAAGATTGACTATCTTGCCTACCACGACCAACTTACAGGACTCTATAACCGTGCACATTTTGAAGAGTATCTCGAACATGCACTTACCATCGCTAAACGCAAACAAGAGAACCTCGCACTGCTCTTTATAGACCTTGACCGGTTTAAAGTCATCAACGATACACTCGGACATGACATAGGAGACGAAGTACTCATAGAAATTGCAAAACGGCTAAAACATACGCTAAGAGAGAGTGATTTTATATCACGATGGGGCGGTGATGAGTTCGTCGTCATACTTGAAAATACTTTGACCCCATCAGTAAGTGCAAAAATCGCAGGACATATCATCGCTGCCATAAAAGAGCCCATACAAATAGGCTCTCACTCACTCACGACAACGGCAAGTGTAGGAATTGCCCTCTACCCTGAAAATGGTGACGATGCCAACAGCCTCGTAAAACATGCAGACAGCGCAATGTATCTTGCCAAAGATACAGGGAAAAACCAGTTTCAATACTATACAAAAGAGCTCTCAAACGAGATACAAAGCAGACTCAGCATTGAACTCGCTCTGAGAGAGGCCTTGAAAAAAGAGGAGTTCTATCTTGTGTTTCAACCACAATACAGCCTCAAAACAAAAGAGATAGTATCACTCGAAGCTCTCATTCGTTGGAACAATGCAAACAAAGAACTGACGTACCCTGATAGATTTATTCCTATCGCTGAAGAGAATGGGCTTATAGTGGACATTGGTTACTTTGTCTTTGAAGAGTCATGTAAAGCACTTAAAAAGCTCAGAGAAAGTGGGCTTGACATCCACTACATCGCAGTCAATGTAGCAAGTATGCAGTTCAAAGAGCATGAACTCCTGCATATTTTTCTCTCCATACTTGAAAAATATCATCTCAAAGCCTCTGATATTGAAATAGAGATAACAGAACGCTTTGTCATGGAGCCTACACTTGACAATATGTCACTGTTGAGAAACTTTCGAGAGAAAGGTTTTAGAATCTCTATTGACGACTTTGGTACAGGTTACTCCTCTATGGCATACTTAAAAAACTTGCCTGCTGATACTATCAAAATAGACAAAACATTTGTCGATGACATAGAAAAAGGAAGTGCTGACAATGCCATCATAAAAGCCATTATAGCACTCTCCAAAACATTAGGTTACTCCATAGTCGCTGAAGGCATAGAGACAAAAGAGGAAGAGGATTTTCTTACAGAATATGAATGTGACTATGGTCAAGGCTACCTCTTTAGCAGACCTCTTCTTGCAGAAGATGTCATAAAAAGGTTTGCTATCTCCTAAGCGTCGCTATCAGACGTTTTGGCTGTGTAAAAAGTTCAAGTGCATCTTCGATAGTGTGACACACTACATCACTTGCCAAAAGTGTTTTTGTAGCACACCCTTCATCACCGATGAGTGCAATGCCTAGCTCAGATGCTTCGAGCATTGCTACATCATTGTTTCCATTTCCAACAGCCGCGCAAAGAGAAGCACCGAGTGTTTGAATGAAAGCGGCTTTCTCTTTTGTATGCTCTGTACTCTCTAAGACCTTTACATTTACATCAAAATCTTCAAGCTGTTTATACACACTTCCAAAGGTATCAGCTGTAATTACGTGCACATCAAAGAGTTTACTCAATTGCGGCAGTAAAGCTTTGACACCCTCTTTAAGCAGACCATCTTTGGCTAAAGTACCATTGTAATCCAAAACAAGATGCGTAATCGTAATCTTTTTGTAATTGTTTATATCTATCTCAAATTTGTTCATCTCTATTTCCTTTTTTTGTGCTAAACTCGCTAACAATATATTTATTTGAAGGACATTATACATTATGAAAGATATAAAACTCACACAGTACAGCCA
>JALUZQ010000045.1 GCA_027011725.1 Sulfurimonas sp.
CCCTTGTGGATCTTCAACTACACTCTCTATTGCGTTTGGAATATACTCTACAAGTTTTACATTAACCTTTTTCCCTGCTACATCCAAAGATGTTTCAAGGTCATTATGTGAACGTTTTGAGAGATACTTGATTTTTGAGTATTTTGCCTCTTCTTTATTTGCATATGCTTTTACAGTGAAATAAGGATCAGAACTGAGCATAGTAGAAGCAACCATACCTTCTCGTATGTGCATCGTTCCCTCATAACCAAAGTATCTCGTAACAGCGGCACCAACAAGTATCACTAAAAATGCAACATGAAAAATAAATATAGGAGCTTTTTTGAGTGTGTACATTTTAAAATGTATAATGTTATACAAAAGATTGATTGCTAAGAGTCCTAAGAGAACTTCAAACCAACGTGCATTATAGATTTCAGCTTTTGCTGTCATCGTTCCAAAGTCATTTTCAACAATAGTAGCATATCCAATGGCAAACGCAAAAACTAGCATTAAAACAGCCATTGTTTTCATTGATCCAATGAAGGATAAGAGTCTTTTCATAGTATTCCTTTAAAAAAAGATATTGTAATTAAAATAAGCTAATGGAGGGTATAAAAGCACTAAAAAAAGTGCTAATCTCTTGGTTTTTGAGGGGTAAAATCTATATTGTTTATAACTTTTTCAACTCTTTTGTTATTTGCCTTGAGTTGTTTTTTAAAGTTCATTGATACATCATGTTTAAATTCATCTGTTTTAATGACTTTTCCATTTTTATCATACCACTTTTGTGTACCCTCTTTGTAGTTATTTTTATAAGGTACTTCTGTGTAGAGTTTTCCGTCATATGTGTACTCTTTTTGAACTCCCTCTTTTTTTCCGCCAACATAGAGAACCTCTAACGCAAGGACACCGTTATCAAAATACTCTTTTTGATACCCCTCTTTTTTGTCATTTATATACGTAACCGTACTTTTGACTTTTCCATTTGGATAGTATGATGTCTCTTTACCCTCTAGTTTTCCTTTATTGTACATTGTCGTAGAAAGAAGTCTTCCCTGCTTATCGTACCAAGTCATAATGCCATCACGCTCACCATCTACATAGTTCACTACATACGCAACTTGACCTATTTCATAGTAAACCTTTTCTATACCCTCTTTAACACCCTCTTTCATATCTGTTCGAGTGCCTAATGCATAATTCGTTTGGGCTTTGATGCGTTTACCTTCTTTGTCAAAATATGTTGTGATAAGTTCTGCACAGAGCGTTGTGCTTAAAAGTGAAGCCATTAGTAAAGTATTGAGATACTTTTTCATAAAATTAAGTTCCTTGATTTTTGTTTATCGTGAGTAAGTTATTCTAGTAAAAATATACTCAAATATACTTTTAATAAAATAAGATTTACTCCCCGCTAAGGAGGAGTAAAGAAGAGGGAAGGATTATTTCCAACCGTCTTTAACTACTTTCGTAGATTTGTTGTATGGATATTTTTTCACCAACTCTTCTATAGAAAGTTTTTGATCACCCGCTCTCATAAAGTGAGCTAAAGTAACAGACGCCCAGTAATCATTTGCATACTTAGTATCTTTAAGTTGTAAAGGAACACCTTTTTTGTTTACAGTATGACAAGTAGCACACGTTACAGGACCAGCATATTTTCCATCAGGAGAATATTGAAGTGCTTGTTGGTGTGTTGTTACATCAACTGAACGCTCTTTCCCGTCATATCTTGTAGAGTACAGACCATGTGTAGACTCGTGACATGATTGACATGCTATGTTACCATGCGCTTTAGAGTATCTAAATAGTGAGTATTTGTTTGGTAAATCAATTGGGAAATATTTTCCACCAGTTTCACTCTCAACAAACGGTGCTAAGTGACAGTCCGCACAATGAGGCTCTGACGCTGATAACCACCAGTCGTTACCACCAGATGCAGCAGCATATGGAACAGCTCCACCTTTAGGGTGATTCCATGGTTTAAGATCTAACGTACCTTTTTTACCAACATTTTTCACTAATGTAGCTGATTTGTGATCTAGGTAATACATCATCACTTCATTATCACCAGTTGATTTAGGGTCAGCAAGTGCAGCAAATTTTTTCTTATCTCCACCAGCAATAGCTTTGATCATCTCTTTAAGTGATTTATTTCTTAAAGTTTTACCTTCTTGAGTTGAATCATGCTTGATATCATCATAGTTTTGGAACTCTTGAGCAACTTTTGTATGACAGTTTGTACAGTAGAGACCTCTCATTTTTTTCACAGGTTTACCGTGCTCATCTTTCATAGAAACATTTTTAAGTTGCCATTTACCATAGTTATTTAAGAAGAACGGTGGTTTAGCATTCGGGTTAGAGTGAGCGTCACGTCTTACATAACAACCACCACCAGAAGTTCTGATATCACCTTTAGCAAATCTACCTTCACCATATCTGTCCGTAACACGGAATGGATTAGAATCATCATTCATATTAGGGTTTTGGAAGTGAGTCGGGTGACATGCTTGACACGCTTGACTTCTACCAGCACCATCAGGCATTGGAACCATACCAAGGTGGAAACCATGGATCGCTTCACTCAATGTTTTTGCATGAACAGCTTTGTAACCTGTCGCAGTAGCACGAGGCTCTTTCAAGTTACCAGAAACATTATCTCCGTGACAGTCAGTACAGTTTACAAGACCAACTTTACCAAGTCTGTTTGAAGAAGCATTTTTCTTATAATCTCTTAAGAAGTGTGTACCATGGTGTGCATCGTGAAGTGAAAGAATATTGATTGAACCCTCAGCAAGTCTCGCCATATATTCACTCTCATCCGGATAAGATTTCCAGTAATCATATTCACTGTCACTTAATGTAAGACCTTCATCTCTTGCCATTTGTGCAGCTTTACCATTTCTTGAGTGACATACATAACAGTTTGGAATATCAACCGGGTTTGTACCAAAGTAAGAGATAGTTTTTCCCATTTTATCATGCATCGCACGTCCATCACGAGCATGCATCTCTACTGTAGAGTATTGAAACGGTTGGAAGTCAGTTTCATCAACTGAACGGATAGTACCTCTTCTTCTACTATCGTTAAACGCAGTAAGAGGAAGACCAAGTGCATCCCAGATATGAGAAGCAGTAAGTACAAGTTTTACATCTTTAACAGCAGGTACTAAAGTATCAGAAAATACGATGTTACCACCATGCTTACCTGCATACTCCAAATATCCACCAGAAATAGATTTATTTGTAGGACCACAGTCAATCTTGATCGGTAGATCTCTACCTACTCTTAGACGATCTTTATCTGTAGCACCTTTAGGTTTTGTACCCTCTAGGTCTTTATAGATAAAAAGGTGAGACCATACGTAGTTGGCAACACTGTCATTTGGAGAGTCAAAATGACCATCACCATCAACATCTTTAGGAACGTTGAAGTATCTCATTTTATTACCTTCACTGTAAGAGTTGTCTCTTACAAAGTAATAAAGTTTCACACCATCATCCGGAGATAAAAGTTTAGGAAGTTTTCCCTCTTTTCCGCCTCTGATAGCTTGTGCTTGAATTGAGTTATAAGGAGGAATTACACAACAGTAATCCATACTAAAACCAACACAGTGCATACCAAGCTCATAGTTTACAAATACATTGTAATCATTTTTCGGCTCATACCCACTAATAGTGTGACCTTCTTCATCCGTAGTTACATACGGCTTTAACTTATCTAGCTTAAATGGCGGATTTTTATCATACGCCATAGCAGTAGTAGCACTCATTGACATGAACGCTACAGATGCAGCTAAGGAAACTAATATATTTTTCTTCATAGTTTCAATACCCCTCGATTTAAATTTCAAGTAGATTATCACATTTACTTATTTAATTGAATATTAAATGAATGGTAAACAAGTCAAAATCACATTATTTTTACTTATAAAATTTTCTTCTAAATTATAAAACTGTGATATATAAACAAAAGAGATAGTTTGTATTAATTGAATTGATTAAAAAGGGAGCTTTATTTCAAAACATTTCGTTTTATTATCACACAAACTCACATTTCCGTTATGTGCTTGGGCGATCTGACGTGAGAGAATAAGACCTAGTCCATTTCCCTTTATTTTGGTACTTCTAAAGGCTTCAAAGAGCTCATCTTTGTTCTCAATAGCAACACCGGTATCAAAAATTTGAAAGATATGTTCTCTTTTATCACAAAAATGTTTGATTTCAATTTTTCCGTCGTCATTTTCATCTGCTTCAATGGCATCCACTGCGTTTATAATGAGATTAGAGAAGAGCATTTCAAGCAGATCTTTGTCTGCGTTTAGCATAAAATCCTCTTGAGGAAAGGAAAACTCAATCTCTTTTGAGTAGTCATAATACTTAATGGACATATCAATGGACTCTTTAAGCTCACTCCATAAAAACTGCTCTTTTTTTGCTACAACACCTTTTGAAAACATCAGCGTTGCTTTGATAATTCTGTCTATTCGTGCAACAGATTTTTGTATCTCTTCTACTATAGGTACATTTTGGGGTATCACTTTTTTCTTCAAAGCAGAACTTAAAAGAGAAATAGAACCTATTGGGTTGCGTATCTCATGAGAGAGGTGTGCTGCCATTTGACCCATTGTTGCGAGATTTTCTTTACGTTTTTGGTCTGTTATATCTGTAACACTGAGCATGATTTTATCTTTATATGAAGAGCTTTTTACCAAATACGAACGCCCCTCGAACTCTATCTCATAATCTTCATCTCTGTATTCTAGCTCCTTTAAGAGTTTGTAGAGCTTTCTTGCATGCGAATTTTGTAAAAAGACACTGTTATCACTATTTAAGATCCAAATGGCGTTTGGTAAAAACTCTACAACCTTCTCAATTGTATCTTGCAAATGTGAGTAGGAACTTTTAAGCTCATTAAACTCATTTTCAACCTTATAGGTCTGCTCTATAAGAAGATTGAGCTCTTCGGGAGTTATTTCAGCCATTTAAAGATGAAAACCTACAAGAATTTTATAGAGCTGGTGGGCATCTTCACTTCCTGCAAGCTCACGAATGGAGTGCATAGCATATGTTGGAAGCCCTACATCTATAGTATCTATTCCTATGCGTGTTGCCGTGATTGGACCTATGGTCGAGCCGCATCCCATATTACTGCGTGTTACAAAGTGCTGTAGTGGGAGTTCAAGCTCCTGTGCCACACGCATAAACTTTGCAATGGTCTCAGAATTCGAAGCATAGCGCTGGTTTGCATTGACCTTTATGACCACACCTTTGTTGATATATGGTGTATGTTTTGCATCATGTTTTGATGGATAGTTCGGATGAATAGCATGAGCATTGTCCGCACTTATCATCAACGAGCTGCGTACCATTTTTGTATAGGTTGCAACATCACCAAATGCCCGTTTGAGCACACTCTCCAAAAAGCTTCCCCCTGCCCCGCTCGTTGAATCACTTCCCACCTCTTCATGGTCACTTGCTATAAAAAGCATGGGTTTGTCTGCCTCTACACTGCAAAGTGCGAGCATCCCCGTGTAGCAACTTAGCAGATTATCAAGCCGCGCACTTGCTATGAAGTCATCACGAAGCCCAACAAACGCAGCCTTTTGTGTGTCATAAAAACTTAGCTCATTCGCATAAATATTTTTGACATTTACAACACCTACTTTATCAAGCTGCCAACGCAAGAACTCATCAAACTCAAAATCTTCATTTGTTGAGATGATTGGGCAGAGATCTGTCTGTTTGTTGACTGTTCGCTCTTTATTTGCTTTATCATCTAAATGAATAGCAAGTGAAGGGATAACGGCAAAAGGTTTTTGCACATCTATGAGTGAACTCTCAAGCACATTGTCACTATTAAGGTAGCTCACACGCCCTGCAAGAGAGAGGTCTCTGTCAAACCAAGGGTTCAGTAGCAGTCCTCCATAAGGCTCAACTCCAAACTTCACAACACCATGCTCTTTTATGACTGCGTTTGGCTTGAGCTTCAAGTTTGGCGAATCAGTATGTGCACCGACCATCAGATAATTGAGCTCATTTTTCGGGTAGGTAAACGCAATGATAGAGGAGTCATTACGCGTTACATAGTACTTCTTTCCCGCTTCAAGTTCCCAATCATCAACTTCATCAAGTTTTTCAAACCCTGCGTTTGCAAACATCATCGCCATATTACGCGTAGCATGAAAAGGCGTTGGTGAAGCGTCTAAAAAGCCTAAAAGTCCGTCATTAAAATCTTGTTTGTTCATCTAGTTGTTTCCTATAATATCTACAAATTCATTACCCTCTAAAGCACCGACTATCTGCGAGCCTACACGAATGGCAGAGTCTATGACGACATTGTGCAGCTTCGAGACTATGGTAACTTTGAGTGGACGGTTCCCCGGATTTTGGCGGATGATGGAGTAGAGGTTCTCTAGTACATCAATATCCTGAGAGAGTCGTACGGCAAGGTTTACAGGCTCAGGCGGAGCCTCTTGTATCTCTTTTTTAACCTTTTTCGTCTCACGTTTTGCATCTTTTAGCGCCATGATTTTTGTTACATTAAAACGCGGTCCAAAGTCAGTATGTGTAACGCGTGCCTTAAACGCAACAGGCTCATCTAAATCCATCGCCTCAAGCTGTTCTAATTTGTCTGAGAAGAGCATTATTTCAATGTTTCCATGAAAATCCATCAGGTTGACGATGCCAAACTGATTTCCCTTTTTCGATATCTTCTTCGTGATCTCTTCCACTTTTCCAATAAAAATAGAGTACGAACCGTCTTTAATGTTCTCTAGCTCTGATGAAAGCGTATAGTTCAGTTCACTCAGCTCCTCACGGTATTCATCCATCGGATGCCCTGAGACATAAAAGCCTAAAGTATCTTTTTCAAACTCAAGTATCTCTTTAAGCTCATACTCATCGGAGTTTGTAAGCACCAACTCCACAGTCGTTATCTCTTCATCATCTCCAAAGAGACTTCCTACTGCGTTTTTCTTCGCTTCACTCGCTTTTTTCGCCGTCTCAACTATAAGGTCTATCTGGTCAAGCAGTGCCTTTCTTGAGTAGCCGTAGCGGTCAAAACCACCCGCTTTGATGATAGACTCAATAACACGCTTGTTTACTTTACTCGGCTCAATTCTGTTTACAAAATCCTGTAGTGTTTTATAATCACCATTGGCTTCACGCTCTTCAAGCATCGCATGGATGGCAGCTTCACCAACACCCTTGATACCCCCAAGGCCAAAGAGAATGACATCCTGCCCCTCTTTTGTAGTAATAGCTGAAAACTCCAGCTGTGAATCACAAATATCTGGTGGAGAGAGCTCAATACCCATGCGCTTGACTTCATCAATGTAGCGCACGACTTTCTCAGTATTATCTTTATCAGAGGTAAGTAGTGCCGCCATAAATTCATTTGGATAGTAGGTTTTGAGCCATGCCGTTTGAAATGTAACCATTGCATAGGCTGCTGAGTGTGATTTGTTAAAACCATAGCCTGCGAATTTTTCAATTAAATCAAAAAGCTCTGATGCTGTTTTATAATCAAGCCCCTGCTTTGCTGCACCTTCTGAGAACTCTTTGTTGTACTTGAGCATCTCATCGACTTTCTTTTTCCCCATCGCACGACGCACAATGTCCGCACCACCAAGACTAAAGCCACCAATGGTCTGCACAATCTGCATAACCTGTTCTTGATAGACAATGACCCCGTACGTCGGTTTGAGTATCTCTTCAAGTGCAGGAAAAACGTAGGTAATCTCTTGACGACCATGTTTACGTTCAATGAAATCATCGAGCATCCCAGACTCCATCGGCCCTGGTCTATAGAGTGCCAAGACCGCAATCAAATCCTCAAAGTTTGAAGGCTTCAGACGTCTGTTCAAATCCTGCATACCAGAGGACTCTATCTGGAACATTCCCACCGTTTCACCCGTTTGAATGACATCATAGACTTTCGAGTCATTCTCATCTATCTCATGCCAGTTAACATCTATGTCATAACGACGTTTAATAAGCTTCACTGCGTTTTGAATAACATCGAGAGTCTTGAGCCCCAAGAAGTCAAACTTGATCAGGTCAACATCTTCCATATAGTTCAGCGAGTATTGCGTTACAAAAGTATCCTCCCCGCTTGGCTTATAGATAGGGGTCTTTTTCCAAAGCTCTTCATTTGATATAACCACACCCGCAGCATGCATTCCGGCGTTGCGTTTAAGCCCTTCAAGCTTTTTGGCAAACTCCCAAACACGTGCTGCGTTTGGATCACTCTCAATGAGTTCTTGAATCTTCGGCTCTTTTTGAAATGCACCCTCAACGAACTTGCCGTTCTTTGTTTTTCCATTGAGCGTAATACCGAGTTCATCAGGAATAAGCTTTGCCATCTTATCAGCTTGACTTAGCGGCATCTCAAGCACACGGGCAACATCACGAATGACCCCCTTTGCAAGGAGTGAACCAAAAGTAATGATCTGCGCGACTTGATTACGTCCATATTTTTTCACAACATAGTCTATAACCTCTCCACGACGAGCCTGCATAAAGTCCATATCGATATCGGGCATACTTACACGTTCAGGGTTCAAAAAACGCTCAAAGAGCAGGTCATACTTCATCGGGTCGATGTCGGTAATTTCAAGTGAATAAGCTACCAAACTTCCCGCAGCCGAACCACGTCCAGGACCTACGGCAACATCAATGCGCTTTGCTTCTTTTACAAAGTCCCAAACGATCATCATATAGCCCGGAAACTTCATAGAGTTAATGATGTCCATCTCAAACTCTAAACGCTCTTTATACTCTTGATGACGCTCAAGAGGAACGATTTTGAGACGTTTTTCAAGCCCTTCTCTACATTTATGTACAAAGTAGGCTGCATCATTTTTATCTGCTGCTGAGAGCCACTTTTTCTTCTGTTCTTCTGTTGCATCTTCAGGCAGAGGCGGGTCATCTTGAAAGTCAAAGTCCAAGCCCTCTGCTTCGGCGTACTCTTTGGTAAACTTGAAGTTTGGCGGTGTCGGTGACTTGACAATAGGCACAAACTCCTCGATTTTGTCTGCAATCTCCTGCGTATTGCTCACAGCTTCTGGAATATCCACAAAAAGACGCGCCATCTCCTCAGGTGATTTGATGTAAAACTCATGTACAGAGTGACGCATACGGTTAGGGTCATCGTAGAGTTTATTCATTCCTATACACATAAATGCTTCATGATACTGCGCATCATCAGGGTATGTGTAGTGCGTGTCATTTGTTGCAACTACTTTAATGCCCGTCTCTTTTGATATTTTTAATATCTGCTCATCAATGTAGAGCTGATCGCCTATTCCGTGACGCATGATCTCAAGATAAAAATCATCTCCAAAAATATCCTGATACTCCCGTGCAACGGCAAGCGCACCCTCATATCCAAGCGCACCGTTTTTGACATTTCTCTCATTTTGCAGATTTAAGTGCCAATTCACTTCTCCCTGCAAACAAGCCGAACTACAAATGAGCCCTTCACTATGCTCACGCAACTCTTTTTTGTTAATGCGTGGAAAGTAGTAAAAGCCATCAATGAAGGCTTTTGAAGAGAGGTACATAAGGTTCTCATAGCCCGTTTTATTTTTTGCATAGAGGCAGATATGAAAACGCTGCTTTGTGCTCTTATCATTTAGTGTTTCACCATTATGAATGTAACCTTCCATCCCAATGATAGGCTTCAACCCTGCACTCTTCATCTGTTTGTAGAAGTCAATAGCACCAAACATATTTCCATGATCGGTCATAGCCACAGAGGTCATGCCAAGCTCTTTTACTCGAGAGACGAGATTGGAGAGTTTGTTTGCACCATCAAGAAGTGAATACTCGGTATGTAAATGCAGATGGGTAAATTGTGGTTTTGCGCTCAAACTAGAACCTTTTTGTTTTTAATTTTTTAGGGATTGTTTACAGAAGAGGAGCCTTGAAGAGGGGCTCCTAAATGACTATTTATTTTAGAAGTTTCTTCCAAGCCTTTTCAACTTTTTTAACGAGTTTACTGCTAAAACCTTCCACCTCTTCTAAAAGATGCGGTGCTTGATGGAGTACTCCGACCACATCATCAACACTGCCAAAGTGTTCTAAAAGTTTTTTCACTTTTTTCTTTCCAACACCCTCAATGGAGGTTAAAAAGTCACTCAGTTCTTCTTTTGTAATCTCTGCATCATTTACAGGCGATTCGGCACTCTCATCTTGCGTAGGAGCAGGAACTTCTATGTCAGACTTCTTTTTAAGGCTGCGAAGCGGTTTGAGTGCAAGTTTGTCTTGGTAGTTCCACTTCTCGCTCGGCCACTCTTCAACATATCTGCGTTTAACAGGGTACATTTTGTACTTTTTATCAAGTTCACTAATGTAAACCTCCTGCTTTCCATACATTTTTTTGTTCTTTCCAAAGTAGGCACCGTCATAACTTGGGCTGTACTTTCCAAAAGTGATATGACGCATAGTACGCAGCAGATCTGGAGAGATTTTTCCAAGTTCTTCCCAGTTGAACATAGGAACATTCGGTTTTCTAAATCTTCCTTCACTTAAAAGCCACATCAAGTACTCACCAATCCAGTCACGGATGTAAGGAAACGCAGCAAACGCAGTCGCACACTCTAAAATGCGCACTTTACCGTCTTTTCCATAAGCAACATCACATGCCCAGTACTCCGCTTTTGCAGCTTTTGAAACTTTTACAGCTAAATCAAGTACAGATTTTGGAACATCATTATAGTCCATACTTCCACCTTGTGAAGTATTTGTCAGCCATTCACCCTCCGGTGCGCGACGCCAAAAAGCACATACAGGCTTATGCCCTATAAGCATTACACGAATGTCTGCTTCCATAGGCACGAAATCTTGAAAATATTGTGGATGGTAGCGCTTCTCATCAAAAAGCTCACGCGCCTCTTTATAGCTGTCCACTTTATGTACAAAGTAACCGCCATAGTTTGACGGCCCGTAAGATTTTTTAATGATCTTTGGATATTCACACTTTTGCAAGAACTTATCTGCATTTTTGTGGTTGTAGTAAATGTATGTCTTTGGAATTGGCAGGTTATACTTCCATGCAAATCGTGTTACATTCTCTTTTGACTTATTTGAAAACTGTGTATCTAAAGATGGAATAAAACGCACATGAGGCAATTCACGAGCAATCTCACGAAAAGTCTCATACGCTGTAGCGGGAACATTACCAATGAGAACATCAATCTTCTTACGTTTGACCTCTTTTATAAATCTATCTTTATCATTTTTCCAATGATACGTCACGGTCTCTATTTTATTTGGCCATCCTTTAAAATTTGAGTGGTCAAAAAAACGAAGGACATAATCCATATACAAAAAACCTAACTTTGGTAACTCTTTATTACTTAATCCCATGCTACTTTTCCTTCTTTATGTTGCGTTAATTATTTAACTTTTTCTAAGTACTCACCATCAACTGTATTTACTTTTACTGTATCACCCTCTAAAACGTGGTATGGTACTTGAATCACCGCGCCACTCTCAAGTGTTGCAGGTTTTTTACTTCCACTTGAAGTGTCACCTTTGAAGTTCGGTGGTGTATCTGTAATGACAAACTCCATAACTTCAGGAGCTTGAACAGAGATAGCTTTACCTTTATAAAAAACAATATCCACATTGATACCGTCTTTAAACCATTTTGCGGCATCATCACACTGCTCATACGAAAGTCCAAGCTGGTCATACGTATCATTGTCCATAAACTGGTACATCTCACCATCATCGTATAAATACTGCATTGTTTTGTACTCTATCTCAGGTACTTCGAACTTATCTCCCGCGTGTACAGTCTTCTCAACTACTTTTCCATTTAAAAAACTCTTCATTTTCATACGTACAAACGCAGCACCTTTTCCCGGTTTTACGTGTTGAAATTCTACTACTTTATAAGGAACTTCACCTACTACAAGACGAACATTCTTTTTAATATCACCCATACCAATAGTTGCCATTAATACACCTTTGTTTAAATATTTCGAATGATTTTACAATAAAAGTGCTTAGAATGTTATAATTGCACCAATTATTTAAAATCAGGAAACAATTTAACTATGAAATTTACTTTAGAAGCGACAAGCGGTAAGGCACGTGCTGCTACCATAGAGACGGCTCACTCAAAAATAAAAACACCTGTATTTATGCCCGTTGGAACAGTTGGAAGTGTCAAAGCTCTCGATGTTCACGATGTTTTAGAGATGCTCGGAGCAGAGATAATTCTGGCAAATACTTACCATATGTACCTGCGTCCCGGTGACAAAACAGTCGCAAA
>JALUZQ010000046.1 GCA_027011725.1 Sulfurimonas sp.
AGAAACACTTTATTTTAGACAAATCCATCGGAGGAGCTGATGCAGACTTTTCACTTGATAAAGAGGAGTTTGCACAGATGGTACAAGCAGTGCGAGATACTGAAAAACTTTTAGGAAAAGTTGACTACAGCATGAATGAAAAAAAAGAAAAATCCCGCCAATTTGCACGTTCTTTATATGTTGCACAAGAGATTAAAAAAGGCGAATACTTTACTGAGAAAAACATTCGAAGTGTTCGTCCCGGGTATGGTATGCACCCAAAACATTTAAAAGAGTTTCTAGGGAAAAAAGCACAAAAAGATTACACCTTTGGGGAGAGATTCGTTGGCTGAAGATATTAATGCACTGATTATACACAATTATCAAAACAACATCGCCTACCTTGAAAAAGAGTACAAACCGCTCTATGATTCTATAGCACACTATGAGTACGCTGTAGATACAGGAGCAATCCAAGAGCAATATCAACTCACATATGAGCAGGGTGGGTTTGATATTTTCGACACCCAAACGCAGTCGTACCTCTACCTGCAGCAAAGCAATGCTATCATGCAGATGATACAAGAAAGTGTTAACTTCAAAAAAAATGAAAATGTATTTGAGACTTTTAAAATCCTAGAACAAGTTCCAGAGGGATATAAAAACATCCTCAGCATCTATCAAAAGTACGACGATAAGAACTTTTCAATGAAAAAGATATACAAATTTGTCTCTTTTGGAGCAGGAGCACATCTAAGTGCGATAGATACAAAAATAAGAGCAAAACATTACTTTATCGTTGAGGATTCACTCGAACTTTTTCGACTCTCTCTCTTTACAACACCTTACTATAGCATCGCAGAGCACGCAAAACTCTCTTTTGCAATTGCCCAAAAAAACAAAGAGTTTAAACATAGTGTAGAGAAATTCTTAGAAGATGAATATGCTTACAACCACTACATCAAATTTTTTGAAGCACCACACCACACAGAGAATAAACTCAAAGAGTTTCATACTGTAGTCCTAAGCCAATCTCATCTCAACTTCTTTTACAGTAGCATGCTTGAGCAATATACCCGCTCACTCTACTACCTGCACAACAATTATAATTTTCTCAACCTTCTAGATACAAAGCTTCACAGCTATTTCAAAGCAAGACCTACACTACTTCTCGCTCCTGGTCCATCACTTGAAAAAAACATTGCATGGGTACAAAAGCATCAAGATAATTTTCTCATAGTTGCTCTCTCTGCAACACTTCCTCTGCTGTATGAAGCAAAAATAAAACCCGACATCATTACCCATTTTGATGGATTTGAACGTAGTAAAGTACATTTTGACAAAGTTTCTGACCTCGCATTCTTTCATAAGTCACTCTTACTTTTTTCAACAAAAACACCACAAAGCATCGTTAATCTTTTTCCTAAAAGAGCGCTTTTTTTCTTTGAGAGTACAAGCAGTTTTAAAAATAACTTTGGATCTGTAAGCGCTTTTTGTGCGGGTAGCAGTACCTATCTTATACTTATTGCGTTAGAGGTGCAAGAGCTCTATTTGCTTGGACTTGACCTTGCTCTCGATCAAGAGACACTTCTTACCCACTCTAGCAATTACCACTACCAACAACAAGCTTCAGACAGTACAAGTGAGGGTGCAGATTTTCGTACTACACTCATCCAAAGAGCAGGTAACTTTAGAGAGTCCATTAAGACGACCCCGAACTTTTCCATCTCCATTGATGCTATAGATAGCATCTCTACGGGGATGAAAAAACCACAACAAGAAGTGTATAATCTTAGTGACGGAGCCTATTTCACTGCTACACATCCCACAGATAAAGAGAGTATTCATCTCAAGAAAATTGAAAAAAATGATCTTCTAAAAACTTTTGAGATGTCCAGTGAAAAGAGTCTTAGCAAAAGGGAGCGTGATACCATAAACAGTATGCTTCAAAAAACACAGCACATAAAAGCAAAAATACAAAGATATAAAACAAAAAACATCAACAAGCAAACGCAACTCCTAGAGAACCTCCTTACAATAGAGAATGAAATTTGCTCCTGCAAAGATAAAGAGTGTGAAATACTCAGTATAATCGTTCACAACTACACTCGTTTTATCTATAGTTACATCTTTGATATGTGCAACACAAAAGAGGTGAATATAGAAACAGAGGTAGAAGCTCTTTACAATGAAACTCTCGTAAATCTAGAAAAAATAAGCAGCTCCTTAGAGCAGTATCTTAAGGGATAATATGCAAGATATAAACGAACTCGTCACTAAGAACTTCAATGATAATATAGCCTACCTCGAGCAGCACCACCCCAAACTCTTTACCAAGCTCTCTGAGTATGATGCAGCCGTTGCCAATGGACACTTTCAAGAACGGTATGAACTTGTATATGAAAATAACAATTTTGATGTGCTTGAAATTGCTACACAAAAATATCTTTATAATAAACAAACAGATGTACACACAGAGAAATCTCTTGAAAGTGTTGATTTTTTGACTAACAACAACTGTTTTGAAGGCTTTTTCAGACAATCTTTCACAAAAGAGCAGGTCACTGCGTTTAAGAAAAAAGAAGAAGAACAGCCTCTTGAATTTTACGCTTCTTATGTAGCGGATATTTTGTCTGAAACAGAGAAAATCCAAACCAAGCAACTAAAAAGTATAGATAAGTATATATTTTTCGGTACTGGGCTTGGTCTGCATATAGATGCCATTGCAGATAAAATTGCAGCAGATATTTACCTGATTGTTGAAGATGACCTTGAGCTCTTTCGTCTCTCTCTCTTTTGTATGAACTATAAAAGACTCGCACAAAATGCAACACTCTTTTTTTCCGTTTTTGAAGATGATACAGAGTTTGCATACACTGCAGAGAAGTTCTTACAAGAGCGCTACTATTACAACCATTACATAAAGTATTTCCAAATGCTTAATCACTCTGATGAGAAAATAAATCAGTTCTACATTGCCATCTCAACGCAGTCTGATCTGAAATTTTTGTTCCATGACTATATGAAGATAAGCATCTCTCCCATAGAGAGTCTCTCCAGCCATTACAATATTCTCTTAAAAGAGCTTAATTTCCATCAAAGTCCTTTTCGTGAAAAACCTTTTCTTCTTCTTGCAAGTGGTCCTTCTTTGCAAAAGAACATAGAGTTTGTTAAACATAACAAAGAGAGCTTTATCATTGTAGCTGTTTCTTCATCTTTAAAGTTTTTAGAACTACATAACGTCACTCCTGACATTGTCATACATCTTGATCCTTTTGATGCGTCTCTCCTCTCCTTTGAAAAACTTGAAAATATCTCTTTTTTAGACAATACACTCTTTTTTCTTGCTGCATCTTCACCGAAAAAACTCTTTACGTTACTCAAAAAAGAAAATATATTTCTCTTTGAAGCAGGCTCAAACTACAAACACGACGCACTCAATGTCTCCGCTCCATGTATAGGCTCTTTAAGCTATATGCTTCTACTGGCTACAAAAGCCAGCCAAATATACCTTTTAGGTCTTGACTTGGCAGTAGATAGTGAAACAGGATTTGACCATACACAAATACATCAAGATACAAAACAGCTTGCACTTGAAGATGTCTTTGACAAAAAAGAGACTCTCTCGTATAAAGATGATCTCTTTCAAACAGAGGGGAACTTTCAAAAAAAGGTTTATACAACTGCCCATTTTTATAGCTCCATAAGTGTCATCAACCGTTATTTTCCAAAACTCAAAAAAGAGTTTCAAAAAGTTTTCAACCTAAGCGAAGGGGCATATTTTAATACAGCCCAACCAAAACATATTCACGAGCTTCCAAACTTTGAAACACTTCCAAAAGAGACACGCAAGGAGCTAAAACAACTACTGCTAAATTTTTCGACAAAAACACTCAACAAAGAGGATATCGCATCATTGCAGAAGAAACTAGCCCACGCACAAACACTTCAAAAAGCACTTCAAGAACACAAAGTAAAAAACACCGATGCCTCACAATATGCACAAGAGATCTATCGACTCATCACACAAGAAAAAGCCTTATACAAATATGAACTTGCACGTGTTTTAGACAGCTACCTTTACTATGTTTTAAACTATGTCTACAACCACCTTTGTAACAATGAGACCTCTTTAGATGCTTTTTACCAACTTGATAAACTGCTCAAGGCTCACCTTTTTACACTTATATCATACTACACAACAGCTCTACAAAATGCACTTTCCAAAGGAGGTAAAAATGCATAGTATAGAAGAAAAAGCTCTAATGATTTACCAAAAGAATAGAGAATTTTTACAAAAAAATCATCCTGAGATTTTGACAAAAATAGATGCCTTTGAAACAAACATAACAAATAATCCAGATAAAGAACACTATTCTCTAGAGTATATCCAAGACTATTTTGATGTGAAGAACAATGAGAGTCATCAGTATTTATATTCACAAGATAGCAATCTATTTTCACAAAAGCTTACAGATCTTGTAAATTTTTCTAAAAAATCTTTTATTTTTGATGGTTTTGCCATGTATAAAGATTATGAAAAAAACCAAAAAAACTTTGATGACATTACTAAAGGCCTTGAAGGTATTTATCCTATTATGAGTTACTATCTTCATAATATACCAGAAAACCCACAAATGATAGAAATTGAGAAATTTATTTTTATCGGTGTAGGTCTTGGAATGCATATTACTAAAACTGATGCCAAGATTCAAGCACTTGAATATTTTATAATCGAGGATGATTTAGAACTCTTTAGACTCTCCTTATTTACAACTGAATACTATACTATTCAGGGGCAAATTACTTTCTCTATCAATGAGAATAAAGAAGAATTTACACATAATTTCAATAAATTTTTATCGAATAGCTTTTTTAGAAATAAATATCTCAAATACCTCTATTTTACTGCTCACTCAAATGAAAAAATAAAACTTATTAAAAATGCACTATCATCCCAGAACTTCTCATCTTTTCCATACAAAACTCTATTAGAAAAAACTACTCGACAACTAGAGTACATGAGACTAGGCTATCAGTTTATAGATTTTTCCAAACAATTTATAGACAATACTTTAGCAAATAAACCTTTGCTCATTGTTGCTGCAGGTCCATCCTTTTCTACTAATATTGAATGGCTTGTTAAACATCAAGATAATTATATTATATTGTGCGTCTCAGCAGTACTAAATAAACTTTATGAAAAAGGTATACAACCAGATATTGTAACGCACCTAGATGGTTTTGATCCTTCAAAAAAACATCTTGAAGGTTTTGATGCAGCAAATTTTCTCTCACATACTATTTTACTCTCTGGTAATTTTACCCCACTTGAAGTGCTAGAAAAATTTAAAAAAGAGAATGTTTTTATAATGGAAGAGTTATCGACAGATTACCATGAAGGGTTTGATTCATATTCTGGTCCGTGTGTAGGTTCTACAGCTGTTTTTCAAGCATTGACAATGGGTTTTAAAGAAATCTACACCTATGGTATAGATTTAGCACTTGATGAAAAAGGACATTCACATACAAATTCCCACGTCCTTACAAAAAATAAATATGATTTAGAAAAAATAAAAAAACTTGAAAACACCATCTCTTTTCGTGGAGATTTTTTTAGCGTACCCGGTAACTTTAAAAAAGAAGTCTATACCAGTCCTCTCTTTTATAGCTCTTTACATTATTTACATACGAGTATTCCTCTTCTCAAAACAGATTCTCAATATATCTATAACCTTAGCAATGGTGCATATATAAAAGGAGCTATTCCAACAAAACTTGAAACACTTGCACATTATGATACTTTAAATAAAAAAGAGCTTCATCATCAACTACTTGAAATTTTAAAAAACCACTCAATGACAAGCTTGTCAAGTACAGATATAGCGTCATTAAAAGAGCGTTTAGTATTTGCACAAACACTTCATAAGTATTTTTCTGAGTATAAAAAAAATCCACTGCCACTGCAAAAAGAGCAGTATCTGCATAACCTTATTTCACTTATGCTTTCAGTTTTAATAGAACCCACACGTGAGAATAGAAACCTCGTAACTATATATGACTACTTTTTCAGTTACGCAGCACCTATAATATTTGATTTTTTTAATACTCAAAACTTGGACAATATTCCAGAACATATTAAAGAATTCAATAGACTTTTTATAGATGAAATGATAGCAATAAGTTCCGTTTATATGAAAAGATTGGAGAGTTTTTTAGTATCAATTGAAGCCTTATAAGCTTCAATTGAAAAGAGAAGTAATAAACTACTGAAGTAGTCTAAGAACATTTTGTTGCACAGCATTCGCTTGACTCATAGCATAAGAACCAGATTGAGCTAAAATGTTGTGTTTTGCAAAGTTTGCAGACTCAGCCGCAAAGTCAACATCACGAATTTGAGATTCAGCTGCAGTAACATTTACTTGTGTAACTGAGATGTTTCTTACAGTTGATTCAAGTTTATTTTGAGCCGCACCAAGAATTGCTCTTTTTGTATTGATATTATCAAGTGCTGTATCCATTTTTGCCACAGTAGATTCAGCATTTGTATGACTATCTACTTTAATAGTAGAGATTGCACCACCAACAATTTTTGTTACAGTATTTGTAGCAATTTTAGCAGTTTGTGTTTCATTTGCATACGCACCAATATGGAAAATAAATCCACCACTATTATCTGTACCTGCACTACCATCTAAGATTTTCACACCATTAAATTTTGTAGTAGCAGCAATATCACTCGCTTCTTGTAAAAGTGCATTTACCTCTTTTTGAATGTGTGAACGAGATTTTGCATCTTGAGTATCATTGGCAGCTTGAGTAGCAAGAACACGAACTCTTTTAAGAATACTTGTATACTCTTCTAGCGCACCATCTGCAGTTTGAATAAGACCAATACCGTCATTTGCATTACGGATAGCTTGACCAAGACCTTGTGATTGAGCAGAAAGTTTATCTGCAATAGCAAGACCAGCAGCATCATCTGCAGCTTTATTAATTCTTAAACCTGATGAAAGTGATTGTAAACTTTTATCAAGCCCAATGTTGTTCATAACCGCATTTCTGTGTGCATTCATTGCACCGATGTTTGTGTTAATTCTAAAACCCATAATAAATCCTTTTCTATGGAAGAGCCTTTCGCTCTTGTATTTTTGTTTTATCTTTAGGCTTCCTTGCCCTAGATGTAAACTAAATCGGTCATCAAAAAAATTACTTTAGAAAAAGTGGTAAATTTTTTTAATTTTTTGCAATTTATATTTTTTAGGGTACACTTCCACAATCAAAAAACAAATCACTCTACTATATATATAGGAAAACGAATTGAAATTAATTATCGTCGAATCACCTGCAAAAGCCCGTACTATCAAGAACTTTTTGGGCAAGGGGTATGATGTTATTGCCTCTAAAGGGCACATCCGCGACCTGCCAAAATCCCGTTTTGGAATCACTTTAGATGAAGAGACACACCAGCTTGTACCGAAGTATTCCGTTGCCAAAGAGAATGCACCAACCGTTAAAGAGATAAAAGAGAAAGCCAAAAAAGCAGATACTATCTATATCGCAACCGATGAGGACCGCGAAGGGGAAGCTATAGGCTGGCATATTGCCCATGCCATCAAAAAAGACCCAGAGGAGCTGCCTCGTATAGTCTTTCATGAGATCACCAAAACGGCTATAAAACATGCACTCGAGTCTGCACGTAAAATAGACATGAACATGGTAAATGCCCAACAGGCACGTCGTCTACTCGATAGAATAGTAGGGTACAAACTCTCTCCACTTCTTGCTTCAAAAATACAAAAAGGACTCAGCGGCGGGCGTGTACAGAGTTCAACGCTTAAACTTGTTGTAGATAAAGAGCGTGAGATCAAAGCCTTTGTTCCCCAAGAGTACTGGAGCATAGACACTGTTTTTAAAACAAACATCGATGCAAATCTCATCAAGCATAAAGGCAAAAAGGTAGAAAAACTCTCTATAAAGAACAAAGAGGAAGCTGATGCCATCACCAAGAGTGTCAAAGCTGACGAATTTAACATCGCGAAAATAGAGACAAAACAGCGTAAAAGCTCAACTCCACCTCCATTTATGACATCAACACTCCAGCAGACTGCTTCAAGCAAACTCGGGTTTACTCCGAAAAAGACGATGATGATAGCGCAAACACTCTATGAAGGTGTGCAAACTCCAGATGGCACTTCAGGGGTTATCACTTATATGAGAACCGATTCACTCAACTTGGCGCAAGAGGCAGTTGGCGCGGTTCGCGGCATTATAGAGAACAGATATGGCAAAAAATACCTTCCAAAAGAGCCAAAGACCTACAACAAAAAAGCAAAGAATGCGCAAGAGGCTCATGAGGCTATTCGCCCTACTATGTTGCAGTTCACTCCAGAGGTCGCACAAACATTTTTAAAAGCAGATGAGATAAAACTCTACCGTCTTATCTATGAGCGTTTTATGGCATGTCAGATGGAAGATGCAATATTTGAGCAACAAAGTATCATCTTTAAAGGGAATGAGAACGAGTACCGCGCAAGTGGCAGAAAGCTCATTTTTGATGGTTTTTACGCAGTAACGGGAACAGAGGACAAAGACAAACTCTTACCTACTCTCAAAGAGGGAGACAAAGCCGAGATTCAAAGCATAAAACCCGAACAGCACTTTACAGAACCGCCGGCACGTTACTCAGAAGCGAGTCTTATTAAAAAGCTTGAAGCTGAGGGAGTTGGTCGTCCATCAACCTATGCTCCAACCATTGCAACACTCTCAAACCGTACCTATGTAACTATAGAGAAGAAGCAGATCATTCCTACTAAGATCGCTTTTACAGTGACTGAGATTTTAGAAAAGAACTTTCCAAATATTGTCGACATCAACTTCACGGCAAATATGGAAGAGGAACTCGATGAGATAGCAGAGGGCAAAGTAGACTGGCAACAACTCCTGCTTGATTTTTATGAAAAGTTCATGAAACAGATAGAGGAAGGAAAAGAGAACATAGTCTCCCTTAAACTTGCAAAACCACTCGGACGCACCTGCCCAAAATGTGGTGAGCATGAGCTTCTACTGCGTTCAGGACGCTTTGGAAACTTCATCGCATGTAGCGGTTTTCCTAAATGTAAATACACAGAACAGTGTGACGAAGAAGGAAACGCAGTCGAAAAAAAAGAGACCACAGCAGATGAGAAGTGTGACAAGTGTGGTGCAGATATGATCGTGAAAAATGGACGCAACGGGCAATTTTTAGCATGTTCAAACTACCCTGATTGTAAAAATACAAAAAGCATCAATGTCGAAGAGAAGGTAAGTGAAACTCCTTGTCCGGACTGTGGTGGAAAAATCAGCCTTAAAAACTCACGTCGTGGACCATTTTGGGGATGTGAAAATTATCCTGAATGTAAGTTCATCTCCAAGTTTGAGCCAACGACCATCAAATGTAAAGAGAAAGGCTGCACGGGCGTACTCGCACCGCGAACATACAGAAACAAAGAGGTGTACGAGTGTGTAAAGTGTAAAGCACGTACACCTCGCGAAGAGATAGACGAGAAGAAATAAAAATGAAAATAGGCATCATATCAGACTCTCATACAAAAGTAAAAAAGGCTAAAAGAGCCGTAAAAATGCTTCTGAAAAAAGGTGCTGATTTTTTCATTCATGCCGGAGATATCGTCAACCCTGAGACTCTTGACATTTTAGAGAACTCAGGAAAAAAGTACATCGCCGTCTATGGAAACAACGATGCACACCTTGCAGAGTACCACAACCGTTACCATCTCGTACAAGAGCCCTACTACTTCAAACTCGCAAACACCAAATTCAAACTCATGCACCTGCCATTTTATATGAGCAGTGATGCAGAGGTCATCATCTTTGGACATACGCATAAATTTGAGGTAAAGTTCATCGAAGGAACACTCTTTTTAAACCCCGGTGAGGTCTGTGCAAGAAACAAACCGACATCTGAGTGTGTGATGCTTGAGGTACTTGACGATGAATTTATAGTAAAATACTATACACAAAATAAAGGCGAAGATGAGTACACGCTTCATGAGAGCTTCTCATTTCAAAGGCAAAAATCGTGAAAAAAGAAGAGATATTTTTATGTTCAATCTGTAACATTAACAGTGGAACATGTAAAGAAGATTGTAAATTTTGCTCACAAAGCGTACGCTACAAAGCAGATATTGAGCGCTACAAACAAAAACCGATGGAGGAGATTCTCCAAGAGGCACAAATTGCCAGAGACAACGGTGCACTTGGCTTTTGTCTTGTTACTGCCGACAAAGGTTTGACTGACAAAACACTCGACTTTGTCTGCAGTGTTGCCAAAGAGGTACAAAAAGTAGCACCCGAGCTGCGTTTAATAGCCTGCAATGGAACAGCGACACTTGAACAGCTCCTTGTACTCAAAGAGGCAGGCATCAAAGCCTACAATCATAACCTTGAGACAAGTGAGGCCTTCTACCCCCAAATCTGTACCACCCATCCATGGAGTGAGCGTTATGAGACCTGTCAAAATGTAAACGCAGCGGGGCTTGTGCTTATCAGCGGCGGTATATTTGGACTTGGAGAGAGCCAAGAGGACAGAGTTTCTATGCTTGAATCTCTCAAATCTCTCAATCCGACTTCAGTGCCTATCAACTTCTATCACCATAATGTTGCTCTAGAGCTTGAGCCGAATCCTCTGACAACAGATGAGGCGCTCTCACTTATAAAACTCACACGAAAAACACTTGATAAGGCTCAAAGAATTATGGTCGCAGGCGGACGCGAGCTTATGTTTAAAGATCGTCAGGCAGAGATATTTGAAAATGGAGCAAACTCCATAGTCATAGGCAACTACCTCACAACCAAAGGTAGAATGATGAGCCAAGATCTTCAAATGCTCAAATCTCTCAACTTAGAAGTCGCTAAAAAAGTACAATAAAGATGAATGATAACGTTATACTAATCGTCACCCTTTCGCTTATTATAATGTTATCGCCTTTTTTTGCAAAAACGCTGCGTTTACCTACGACACCCATTGAGATCATCTTGGGTTCGCTCTTTGGATATGCAGGCTTTTTGCATGATGAACACCTTTTTGACCTTGTTGCTGAATTTGGTTTTCTCTATTTGATGTTTATCGCAGGAACAGAGATCAATCTTAAAAATGTTCTTAAAACTCCCCCTGTTATCATTAAAAAGGTTTCTATTTACCTCATCATACTCTACACCTTTTCCATCGCTTTTTCTATGCAGTTTCATTTGGGAAAAATTTTTATGGTTCTCCTGCCGCTCATTTCAGTCGGGCTTGTGGCATCACTCGCTAAAGAGTACGGTAAAACTCCATGGCTCAACCTCTCTATGGTTGCCGGTGGCATCGGAGAAGTCGCGAGTATCGTCATACTTACCATTACCTCTGCTGCGCTTAAATCAGGTGTGGGGCTTGCACTTTTTCAGCACATTATGGCACTCATAGCATTTTTGGTCTTTATGTTTTTACTCTTTCGTTTTATGCAGCTGCTCTTTTGGTGGTTTCCAAAAGTAGCAACAGCACTCATGCCTCATCAAGACAAAGCAGAGCAGGACATCAGACTCTCTATGGGCATATTTTTTCTTCTTGTAGGAGCTATGCTCTTTTTACATCTTGAACTTGCATTTGGTGCCTTTTTAGCGGGAATTTTCATTCCCTCTTTTTTCCAGCATAAACACGAACTTCCCGAAAAACTCGCTTCTTTTGGATTTGGCTTTTTGATCCCTATCTTTTTCATCCATATCGGCAGTTCATTTCATCTTGATGCACTCTTTATGAACGGGCTTATCAAAGAAGCATTCATCATCACGCTAGTGATGATACTGATGCGACTCATCGCCTCAGTTGTCTTTTTAAAAGAGCTTGGCATTACAGACACCATTCTCTTTGGTCTCTCCCACTCAATGCCACTCACTCTACTCATTGCGATGGCAACACTCGCATACAGTACCAACTCGATTGACACTCTACACTACTACGCCTTCATCTTAGCGGCACTCTTTCAAGTCATAAGTGTTATGATTGCCATTAAAGTGATACATATCTATAAAAAAGCTTCAGTTATTTAGCCTCTTTTTCCTGCTCTTTTATATACGAAGCGATGTCATGACCATGATTGAGCCCAAGTGCAATGCTTCCACCACTCTCCTGAGTAATATCTCCCGCGACAAAAAGTCCTTTGACATTTGTTTCATAATGCTCATCGTGTACAGGCTTGCCATCTTTCTCCTCTATGCCTGAACTT
>JALUZQ010000047.1 GCA_027011725.1 Sulfurimonas sp.
GCTATAAACAGAACTCTGAGCGTCGAGATGATAAAGTATGCGCTCTTTGAGACGATGAAACTCTCCGGAATGATATTTATGATACTTATCGGTGCGACTGCGTTTAGTCTTGTCTTTAATGAGCTTGGCGGGAATGATTTGGTACTTGATTTCTTCTCAAATGACATTGGAAATGTGTGGGTCTTTATATTTGTCGCGATGCTGAGTATTTTCATACTTGGTTTTTTCATAGATTTTATAGAAATCAGCTTTATCATCGTGCCTATTTTAGTGCCTGTAATGGCTGCGTTTGGCATTGATCCTATTTGGTTTGGTGTGCTGATAGCAATGAACTTGCAGGCTTCATTTTTAACCCCGCCTTTTGGACTTTCACTCTTTTTTCTAAAAGGTGCAGCAGGTAACAGTGTAACGACGATGGATATTTATAAGGGTATCATCCCTTTCATTCTTTTACAGCTTGTGGGACTTGCGCTTGTGCTTTTGTTCCCTGATCTTGTGTTTGCTTTTCTCTAAGACATCTTCATAACGATATCTTCAAGAGAATTGGCACACATTCGCATGCGTTTGCTGATCTCTTTGAGCTGTGCAAGCAGTTCTCTTTGCACAAAAATTTTGTGTGTATCCTCACACTCTGCAAGTTTAGCCATCTGCACAACGTAGCTGTCCATGAGAACATCATAAGCATCACGTACCCTTTTTGCATTGTCTGCGGTTTTATGCGCCGAGCTTTTGAGTGTTTTAAAGCCTGCTGTGAGCAGTTCTGCTTGGAGTTGTAACTGCTTGATGAGTATTGCATACTCCTCATCGAGTTGTCTGATTTTATATGCTTTGGCCTCTATGACAAAATGGCGTACGCTGATGGCGATCCAGTCGAGTTGTGTAATGACACGGTAGATGGACTCTCTGTCAAAAGGGGTAATGAAGGTGTTGAGCAGTTCGCTCATATTTGCATCGCGTATTTCACGTGCTTGGTGCTGGTCTTGGAGTATGGCATCACAGCTCTCCTCATCATTTTCCAAAAAACAGCGGTAGAGGTCATCTGTTATCTTTTTTATGGTCATTGCATGTTCATTGAGTGCTGAGAGAAAATCAACCTCTTTGGGTAAAATATACTTTTTTATAAGTGAGGTAATCATGAGAAAACTCCTAAAATTTTAATAAGAATATACGAATAAAGCGCTCCAAATCCCATAGAAACTGGTACATTGACAAGCCATCCTAAGATAATTTCTCCTGCACGTCTCCAACCGACATGGGAGGGTTTTTCTGCTGCGCCGTTTCCTAGCAGCGTTGCTGTTACGACCTGTGTTGTAGAGGTTGGTGCGCCTATGGTCGTTGCAAGTGTATTGACAAGTGCTGCGCCGAGTTGGTTGGCAACGGAGTGGATGAGTTTGACGTGGTAGAGCTCAAAGCCGAGTGTTTTTATGATACTCCAGCCGCCAAACATCGTTCCAAGTGTAATGGCGGTCGTACACATAAGTATGACCCATAGAGGAATGGAAAATGACTGCGTTTGGTGTGAAGCAAGCAGCATCATACCGATGATGGCCATCCCTTTTTGTGCATCATTCGCGCCATGTGAGAAGCCAAGCCATGAGACACTAAAGTATTGTGAAATGACAAAGAGCGGGCGTATCTTCATTGTAAAGCGTCTAAAAACAAAAAAGATGAGCTTCATAATGATAAAACCGATGATAAAGCCTAAAAATGGTGAGGCAAAAAGCCCTGCTATGACTTTCATCACACCTGTCAGTTCACCGTGCTGGAGTGCTTCTACTCCCCAGTTTATATGGGCTTCTCCGACTATGAAAAGTCCAGCACCTACTAGCCCTCCGGCAAGCGAGTTTGACGAAGAGGAGGGGAGTCCAAACTTCCATGTAATGAGGTTGTATGTCACGGCTGCCATAAGTGCGGCGATGACAAGAGCCTGTGCATCACGCAGTTGCGCATCGCCGATATCTACAAAAGTTCCCACAGTGTCGGCTACGGCTAAACCTGCAAGAAGAGGCCCTAAAAAGGTAAAAAAAGATACAAGTGCAATGGCAGTACTCGCACGCATAGCCCGTGAAGCAATAGCTGTGGCAACCATATCGGCAGAGTCGTGAAAACCATTGGTAAAGTCGAAGATAAAAACACTGATAACAGTTAAAACAATGAGAAAAGTTGTTAAATCCATAGAAACATTTTACACTTTTTAAATTAAATGGAGTTATACTACACGAAATAAAGGAAGAGAAGATGGAAAAAATTTTATATGCGCCGTGGCGTGATGAGTATGTAACACATGAAAAGGTAGAGGGTTGTGTCTTTTGTCACATAGCAAAAGAAGTAGATGAAGATGAAAAACTGCATGTGCTTTACAGAGATGAACACTGTTTTCTAGTAATGAACAAGTACCCTTACACTCCGGGACACTTTATGATAATTCCTAATATGCATACAGATAAACTTGAAGAACTCCCAAGTGAGACCTGGCTGCATATGTCGGCACTTGCACAAAAATCCGTCAGACTTTTAAAAGAGGGCTTTGGTGCAAAAGGTGTAAATATAGGGATGAATTTAGGTGCGCCTGCAGGTGCAGGAATAGCCGAACATATTCATATGCATTTGGTTCCAAGATGGGAGCGAGATACGAATTTTATAACTTCCATTGCACAGACACGTGTATATTCGACAGATTTTGAAAAAATATATCACAAAATTAAAAATTTAATTCCAAAATATATTTAATATTAGCAGAATTGATGTATACTAAAAAGAAAAATTAGGAGTGAAAATGTCAACTGATCCTGTTATTAAAGAATTAGCAGTTAGAAAAGCTGAAATTGAAAAAGAATTAGAACTTTTATTTAAAGCAAATATGAAAATCACAGACTGGGATGTCCCTGAGGGTGATGATACAGAGGCTGCAGATATCATCTTAAGAATTATGGACAAAAAGATCCAAGAACTTCGAGCTGATGTAAAAGCCGGAAAATACAAAAATTATTAAAAAGGAAAAGATATGAGCGCACACAAACATAAAGAGCATTTACAAAGAATCAAAGAGGCTGTAAAAAGTTCAAAAGAGTTAGATGAAAGTCAAAAGAGCGACAGTGTAAAACGCATAGAAGAGTGGATAGAAGAGGACAAGGCTTTTGGAACACTCAAAGAAGAACTTTTAAATATCAGTGAATACTTCGAGGTGCTTTTTGCAGAACTCGGACTTACAAAGTAAAGAGTAAATCTAACCAATGACAAAAGGCTTTAGAACAACGGTTGTAGGCATTATTTTATTTACTATACTTGGAAGTATAGGCTACATTTATGTTTCGCGTGTTGTTGATGAGCTAAAAGATAAAATATACTTCAAGACAGTACAGCAACTCTCACAAGACTTTGAAAAAAGTCTTCTAGAGAAACAAAATGATGTTGCAGTCGCATCTGTTGTAATGTCTGAATCTCTCCATCCAAATCAAGAGAGAGTTGCCTTACTTTTAAAAAAATATTCACTTTTTGAGAATATTACTTTTGAGTATAGAGACCCGCAGACAGACAAAGCAGCAAAATCTCTCATAAAAGATGTTATTTTTCATAAAGATACACCATATATTACTATGAGTACTCAAGTACCTGTTTATGACGCAAACGGTAATTATTTTAAAGACCTT
>JALUZQ010000048.1 GCA_027011725.1 Sulfurimonas sp.
CTCTGTTATGGAGAGCGTATCGTCGGAAAAGGTGTAGCAGAGTCTATTATAGATGCATGGCTTGCAGGCTCATTTGACGGTGGACGTCATGTAAACAGAGTCGCTAAAATAGAAATCGACTAAGGGCAGCTGTTTATGTTTTGGCAATGGTCACTCCTGACAACACTTTCTATCGTTGCGATTTACCTCTTTGTGAAGATGTTCTATTTTAAGAGCATCACAAATAAAGAGCAACGCAGTAATGATTTGATGAAATTAACACTGCAAGAGGCAGAGATTTTAATACGAAAGTACCAAATACAGCTCCAACGCGCACTTGGAAATGTAGATATTTTGAGTGATGAGTTGACAAAACTGAGAAATGAGCTCAAAGTGCTCAAGCAAAGAAACTCAAAACACAGACAAGAGGTAGATCGTCTCAATGCAAAAATAAAAGCATTGGAAAGTCGTATTGACGCTCTTTTATAAAGGATGAAAATGCTCAGTGCAAATGAGAGAACTCTGATTGAGAACTCGATTAGAGACATACAGGATTTCCCAAAAAAGGGAATCGTTTTTAAAGACATAACAACACTTTTAAATAATAAAGAAGCTTACGCTACTTTAATGCAACATTTAGCTGATCGATATAAATTTTATAATCTTGATTATATCGCAGGAATCGATGCTCGTGGTTTTATTTTCGGTGCGGCATTAGCACAAATGCTTGGCCTTGGTTTCGTTCCCATTCGTAAAAAAGGAAAGCTGCCCTACACTACCATAAGTGAAAAATATGCCCTCGAATATGGTGTAGATGAGATAGAGGTGCACATTGATGCCTTTGGCGAGAAAAAAGGTGCACGCGTTTTAGTCATAGATGATTTAATAGCAACCGGAGGCACTGCAAACGCAGCAGCAAAACTTGTCAAGCAAACAGGCGCAGAATGCGTAGAGTGCTGTTTTATCATAGGGCTGACTTTTTTAGACGGCATAAAAAAATTACAAGAGCAAACAGAAGTTTACTCAGTTATAGAGGTGAATTAATGTATATTCCAAGTAAATCAAAATTCGATCCAGATGAAAATGGACATTTCGGGATCTTTGGCGGTCGCTATGTTCCAGAAACACTTATGCCGGCTCTTTTAGAGCTCAAAGATGAGTATGAAAAAATCCGTTTTGACAAAGATTTTTGGAATGAAGTACACTACTACCTCAAAGATTATGTAGGTCGTCCTTCTCCTCTTTTTTATGCTGAAAACATCTCTAATGAGCTTGGCGCGAAAGTTTACTTCAAACGTGAAGACCTAAACCATACCGGTGCACATAAGGTAAACAATGTCATAGCACAGGGACTGATGGCAAAACGCTTGGGCTATCATAAGATCATAGCCGAAACAGGCGCAGGACAACATGGTGTTGCAACTGCAACAATCGCTGCACTTTTAGGTTTAGAGTGTGAAATCTTCATGGGTGCAAAAGATGTGGCACGTCAAGAGCTCAATGTTTTTCGTATGAAACTTCTTGGGGCAAAAGTAAACTCTGTAGAGAGTGGTTCGAAAACGCTCAAAGATGCTATGAACGATGCCATTCGTCACTGGGTTACAAACGCAAGAGATACCTTCTATGTCATAGGAACTGTTGCTGGTCCGCACCCTTACCCTATGATGGTAAGAGACTTTCAAGCTATCATCGGTTGGGAAGCACGTCAACAAATCTTGGAAAAAGAGAACCGTCTTCCTGATTATGTTGTAGCCTGCATCGGTGGCGGAAGTAATGCCATTGGAATGTTCCAACACTTTTTAGAAGATGAAGAGGTGCAATGTGTAGGTATAGAAGCAGGTGGACTGGGTATCGAGACAAACAAACACGGCTGTTCTCTTGAAAAAGGCCGTCCGGGTGTTCTTCATGGTCAGATGTCTTATTTGTTACAAGATGAAGATGGACAAATACTCGAAGCACACTCTATCTCAGCTGGTCTTGATTATCCGGGCATAGGACCAGAACACGCTTTTCATAAAGATAATAAAACTGTAATGTATGACAACATAACCGACCAAGAGGCACTTGATGCCTTTGTGTGGCTCTCTCAAAAAGAGGGAATTATTCCTGCCTTTGAGAGTTCACATGCAGTCGCTTATTTGAAAAAATTGCCTGACATTAAAGATAAACTCGTCATCGTAAACCTCTCAGGTCGTGGTGACAAAGATATGATACAAGCCAAAGATATGCTCCACTTCGACTAGGCTATAGCGATCTTTCCATAAGTTTGCTTCTTTGCTTCATCAAGAGCGTACTGTGCCCTGGCTATGACCTCTTGCGGGTCATCATCATTTTTCAACTCACTCACACCAAATGCAAGTTCAGGATTTGCTCCATTCATAATTGTCATATTTGAGAGCTTCGTTTTTAGTTTTTTACTAATGAACTCAGCCGATTTTACCTCCGTATTTGGCAGTAATATCACAAAATCCGCCCCACCCCATCGTGAGATCACATCTGCATCTCTTATGGAGTTCTTTAACTCTTTTGCAAATTTTGAAATGACTTTTTCACCTGAGGGCAAACCAAAAGCTCCAATGAACTTATCGATATTGAGCAAACGCAAGTACATAACAGTCGCTTTAGTCGTATAGCGTTTACAGTAGTGTATTTGATGTTTTAACACAGCTTGCATTTGCATTTTAGATGTTGTTTTTGAGAGTTGGTCAATGGTTGCTAAATTTCCAAGTTTATCTACACGAATTTTATATTCATAGAGTCTATGAAACTCTTCACTATGGTATTTCACACGAGCAAGAATCTCCTGAGAGTTAAAAGGTTTTTTTATATAATCGTTCACACCTGCTTTAAAACACTCAACAAGTTTCTTACTATCATGCTCTTTTGCACTGTCAACATAAATAACAGGCAGATGAAAACTAGCACTTATTTGGGCATGTTTGAGCACCTCTTGTACTGTTGCATACTCGACATGAGCATTGACAACTATAAGCGCTAAATCTTCATTTTTTAGGCTAATGTTCTTAAAGCTTTCAGCATCAACAACCGGATATGATTTATATCCCTCTTTTTCAAAAAGTCCCTCTAGTACATCAAAGTTTTTTTGATTTAATTCTAGTATTAATATTTGTTTATTTATCATAAATTCGATTTTATCATAAAATATTTTTTTCCTCCTCTAAAAGAGAATTGTTTCTAATATTTTGCTAATATATGTCAAAGAAATTACAAAATGGAACAATGATGAAAATAGAACTTATAAATAAAGACTCACTTGCTGAGCAAAACAATCTTACACTCAAGTTGATTACGCCCCAAAGACTAAAAAAGGCGAAATTTAAAAAGACCTTAACAAAGGCGGGATTTAAGGCTGCACAGGACACACTCTGTCCGATGCATGGGAAATCTTTACTTTTTTGTGGCATAGAAGAACATACTGATGAGAACCTCAGAACAGCAGCAGCAGCAGTTGCAAAAGCCATCAAAAACTTTAAATACAAATCACTCTCTATAGCAGTGGATAAAACAAGTATACGCCCAATCATAGAGGGGCTTATACTTGGAGGGTACGAATTTAATACCTACAAATCAAATCCAAAAAAGATGAAGATAAAAAAAATCTATCTCTCTTGTGATGATGTAAAAGAGTTAAGTGCTCTTTTTGAAAA
>JALUZQ010000049.1 GCA_027011725.1 Sulfurimonas sp.
GAAAGAACGCTCTTTAGCAATGATAGAAAATGCTGCCTATCCTCCGCTGTTATGTACTTTTCACAAGTTTGGTCTGCTTTTTTTAAAGTTTAACATCCATCTGCTTGGTCGTGCAAATAACTTTGTCGTCATTGATACAGATGATAAAAAGAGAATACTCAAAAAAATAAACTCCGAACTCCCTACACAACTCGTTGCAAGTGAAATCTCACGCTACAAAAATTCACTCCTCTCTCCCGATGATGTCTATAAGCAGACAGAACTCTTTAACTATAAGCAAATTGCAGAGGTCTATGGGGAGTATGAAAAATATTTGCAGGAGAATAATCTTCTTGATTTTGATGACCTTATAGCAATGACATACAGACTTCTTGATGAGAATCCAGAACTTGCAAAAGCAACCTCTGAACGTTATAAATACATTATGATAGATGAGTACCAAGATACGAATGAACTGCAGCTCAAGCTCCTGCAAAAGCTCTGCACGGCACACAGTAACCTTTGTGTGGTCGGCGATGATGACCAGAGTATTTATGGTTGGCGTGGTGCGAACATCCGCAACATTATAGAGTTTGACCAAGATTTTCAAGGGGTCTCTGTTTTCAAGCTTGAAGAGAACTACCGCTCACGCTCCCCTATTTTAAAAGTGGCAAATGCACTTATAGAACATAACCGTTCGCGTTTGGGGAAAAAGCTGATCTCTACTCGCGGTGATGGAGAAGAGGTCGCTGTCATCAACTCAAGTGATGAGAACGAAGAGGCAAGAAAAATTGCCCAGAAGATTCAAAAGCTTTTAGACAGTGGTGTGCGTGCAAAAGAGATAGCAGTGCTTTACAGAGTAAATGTGCTCTCACGTTCCATCGAAGACGGGCTCAACCGTGCGGGCATCAACTACAAACTTGTCGGTGGACAGCGTTTCTATGACAGGGCGGAGATCAAAGATCTTATCTCTTACATTCGTGTCATTACAAACCATCATGATGATTTCTCTTTCAAACGTATAGTAAATAAGCCAAAACGCGGTCTTGGAAAAGCGAGCCTCGATAAAATAGAAGTCGCTGCAAATCAAAAGGGGATGTCTCTTTTTGAATATATAGAGAAAGTAGATACTGCCGAACTTGAAGCGCTTGTTAAAAAGAAAAATACACTGACACTGAAAACTTTTGTCGAAAACCTAAAACATGTAGCAGAGCTTACAAATGCTTCTACTTATGAATTTGTCGAGGTGCTTGAGGAGACTTTTCATGTCAAAGACATCTATGCAAATGTACAGGATGCGCAGGAGAGACTGCTTAATATGGATGAATTCTATGGACTTTTCCGCGACTTTATTACAAAGTCTCCCGAAGCTACTTTAGATGAGTTCTTAAATGAGCTGACACTACAAAGTGAACAGGATCAAGTTGAGGGTGAGAGCATCTATATGATGAGTATTCATGCCTCAAAAGGTTTGGAGTTTGAGCATGTCTTCGTCATAGGTATGGAAGAGGGCTTTTTACCGCTTGTAGGCGAGGGGAGTGACCTTGAAGAGGAGAGGCGTTTAGGCTATGTTGCCTTTACCCGTGCAAAAGAGACACTCACGCTTTGTCACGCTATGAGCCGATTTTATAAAGGGCGTAGAAGTGATTTGGAGAAGAGCAGGTTCTTTAATGAAGCAGGACTTTGTGACGGCTCTTTAATAGTAGAGAAGAACACTGCGTTTAAAAAAGGAGACCTTGTACGCCATAAGATATTTGGAACAGGTCGTGTCAATGGGGTGAGTAAATCAGGCAGGGAGTTTAAGCTCAGCATTAATTTTGCTGGAACGAAACGTGAAATACTTGCTTCTTTCGTAGAGAGATTATGAATCGACTCATAGTTGCATACAAACCATCAGGCATAGGCTCGAACAAGTTTCTCTACACACTCAAACGCAAGTATGGTGAGAAAAAGGCGGGATTCGCCGGAACACTTGACCCTTTTGCAAAGGGTGTGCTGCTTGTTGGATTTGGTTCCTACACAAAACTCTTTCGCTTCTTAAACAAAACACCCAAACGCTACCGTGCAACGCTTTGGCTTGGAGCAAAGAGCGATACACTCGATAGCGAGATGATAGAAAAGGTGAGCATAGTACCCGAACAAAAACTCTCAGCCGTAGAAGAAGCGCTTGCTTCACTTGAGGGTGCGCTTGAGTATGAGCCGCCTATTTTTAGCGCGAAACGTATAAACGGGCAACGGGCGTATGACTTGGCACGTGCCGGAAAAGAGGTTGTATTAAATAAAATCAACTCTACTATATATGAGACAAAACTTGTACACTACGCGCACCCTTTTGTAACGTTTGAAGCAACAGTGAGTGAAGGCACTTACATCCGCTCACTTGGTTTGATGGTGGCAAAAAAACTGGGGTATGAAGCGGGAAGTTTGACAATGTTAGAGCGACTCAATGAGGGGCAGTTCTTTTATGAAAATGAGCGAGCGATTGATATTAAAAAGGCATTGAATATTCCTCAAAATTACTATTTGGGTGATTATGATAACATTAGGTATGGAAGAGTTCTTGCTTTAGAGGACTTTAAAGTGCAAGATGAGGGAACATACTGGATTGACAATGGAGATTTTATCTCTATCGTTACGCTAAACGCAGCAGCGGTAAAATATGAATTAGGCAGGATAGCATGTTAGTATTGGCAAGAAAAGTGGATGAATCTATTGTGATTGGAGATGACATTGTCATTAAAGTCGTCTCTGTAGAAAATGGTGTTGTAAAGCTTGGCATTGATGCTCCGCGTGAGATAGCCATCATTCGCAGTGAACTCTTAGAAGAGATCACAGAGTCAAACAAAGCTGCTGTAGGACACTCCAATGAGGATGACCTTGCAGATCTCTCAAAACTTCTGGGAAAATAGCAAAAGTATGAAAGAGTATAAAGCCTACGCAAAGGTCAATGTCTTTTTAAAAATAACAGGTGTGCGAGAGAACTACCATGAGATACTCTCACGTTTCATGCGTGTCGACACCCTCTCTGACACACTCTCTTTTGTTTCTAAAAAAGATGTAGAAGCGACTGCAAATGAGTTTAAAATCATTGGTGAATTCTCTTGTGATACGAAGCAAAATACCATTTACAAAGCCTATGTAGCACTCCAAAAAGCAACAGGCAGCGAAGCACTTGCAAAATTGATGCAGACACATGCCATAAAGGTTGAAAAGTCCATTCCTGCGTTTGCAGGTCTTGGCGGAGGCAGTAGTGACGCGGCGACTTACTTGAAAATGTGCAATGAAGTGCTGCATTTGGGACTAAGCCAAAATGAACTTGCAGTCATAGGGCTTGAAGTAGGTGCGGATGTTCCTTTTTTCATTTATGACTATGTAAGTGCCAATGTAAGCGGCATCGGCGAAGTGGTAGAGAAGTTTGAAGAAGAACCCCTTGCGTTTGATATATATACGCCAAATATAGAAATAAGCACACCAAAGGTTTACAACTCATACAGAGAACATTTTTACGCTCCAATAGATGGCTTTAAAGCCAAAGAACTGCAAAAGAAACCATCAAGAGAGATACTAAAGAGTATGACACCACAAGAGGCAAATGACCTCTTCGCGCCGGCACTTAAAGAGTACCCGCAATTAGC
>JALUZQ010000050.1 GCA_027011725.1 Sulfurimonas sp.
GAGGAGAACGAGTTTTATGAGAAAGAGTATTTTATCAGCTTTAGTAGCACTTACTTTATCGACTGCTATGCATGCACAAACAATAACAGGTACACAAGAGAACACTTCAAAAAAGTTTCTAGAGAGATTCCATTTCAAGGGTGATCTCAGATTACGCTACGAGAGTAAAGAAACCTACTACAAAGACGGAACTGACACTACAGACAAATACACCTATCACAACAGGTACAGATTACGTTTAGTAGCCGCTGTTGATGTCACTCAAAACCTAAAATTTGACCTTGGCATGAGAAGTGGCTACGCTAATCCGACCTCTGGCAACCAAACATTTTTAGATGACAGACCTTTAAGTGACTACTTTTGGCAGTCACTCAGATTTAACATTTTAGATATTGCATATAAAAATGGAGACTCTACTCTTAAAGCAGGAAGACACCCTTATATGATCTATAGACCTATCAAGTCTCAGCTTATTTGGGATAATGACCTCTCATTCAATGGGGTAAGTTATAACTATGAAAATAACTCCCGTATCATTAATGCAGGAGCCAATCAACCAACATATGCAGAGCAAGTTACTGCAAAAAACACCGTCAACCTCTTTTTTGCACAATATGTAGAGAAGGTCACATTAACAAACTCACAATTAAATATAGGTACGGGCATTTATTACTATAACGGTATCAAAGGGAATACTCCTCTTTACTCTACGAACAAAGGTACAGGCATGGGTAATACTTTAGTAGATGGTGTTTTTAAAAATGATTACCATATTTTAGAAGCATTTGGAGAATTCAAACTCAAAGAGATATACACTAAACCATTAGCATTTTCAGCAGGAGTAGCATACAACAGCGCAGCAAGTGATAAAAACTTTGGATATGACATAGCACTCAAAATAGGAAAAGCAAAAAAAGTTCATAATTGGCAACTGAAATACTCTTATACCTATCTTGAAGCAGATGCAGTGCTGGGCGCACATAGCGACTCTGACAATTTCGGTGGCGGTAGTGCAGCAAAAGGACATGCAATAAGAGGAAAATATAAATTTGGTAACAGGACATACCTTGCAGCAACACTCTTTTATGATACTCTCTTTGCAAATAAAACAGATGGGAAACCAGAAGCAGATTACGAGCGTGTACAGTTAGATGCAATTATAAAGTTTTAAACAAACACACTATTAACAATTTTCGAGTAATATACAGATATAAATCGAAAATCAAGGATATACAAATGATCAAAAAAATAACACTTGCTTCTGTAGTAGCGCTCTCACTCCTTGCAGGCTCTGCTCAAGCAGAACCAATGCAATGTAAAAATGCAAAGTGCTTCACTAAAAAAATGAGCAAACGCAAAGCCTCTCCATTTCTTATTAAACATGGTCTGCCGCACTACACAAAGATGTTAATGAAAAGCTGGAATGACCCAAAACTTGGACTTACTCAAGAGCAAAAAACAAAACTGCTTCAAGTGCGTAAAGCAACAATCAGCAGCGTAAAAAGACTTAAACCTCAAATAATCAAACTTCAAAAAGAGATTATACAAGCTGCAAAATCCGGTGCTCATGCAAATACTCTCAAATCTAAAGTAGAAACACTTGCTTCACTTGAAGCTCAGGCTACAATGACACATCTTCAATGCATAGAAGAGACCAAAGCTACTCTCAAACCTCAACAAGTGAAGTATCTAAAAATGAAAAAAGGTATGTAATCATTTTGTAACCTATCTGTTTTATACTTCCATAACTTAAATTTAAAAGGTGTAACAAATGACAAAAATAATCAAACTTGTTCTTGCTGCTTCAGTTCTCGCCGGTGGACTTAGCGCAAATGATGTAATCCACGGTAGTGGTGCTTCTTTTCCATACTCTGTATATCAAAAATGGACAAAAGCATACAACAAAGCAACGGGTATTAAAATTGACTATATCTCTAAAGGTTCTTCAAAAGGTATCAAAGATGCAAAAGCACGTCAAGTTGATTTTGCAGGAACTGACAAACCTTTAAGCCCAAAGACATTAAAGAAAAATGGTCTTTTCCAGTTTCCTGGTGTTGTCGGTGCCATTACAATGGGTTACAACCTTCCAGGTGTATCGAACCTGAAACTCAGTCGTAAAGCAATCGTTGCAATCTCTGAGGGAAAAATCGCTTACTGGGATAACAAGCTCATCACAGAGGCAAATAAAGGTATAAAACTGCCACACGAAAAACTAACATTTGTTCACCGCGCAGATGGTTCCGGTACTACATTTAACTACACTTACTTCCTCTCAAAAGTTTCTAAAGAGTGGAGACATACATATGGTGCAAAAAAATCTCTTAACTGGCCGGGTAATCACCACATCGGTGGGAACAAAAACACAGGGGTAGCAAGTCTTATCAAACAAACTCCATACTCTGTAGGCTACATCGACTACGCTGATGCACAAAAAAACGGCATCGTTATGGCTGATGTTCAAAACAGAGCAGGAAACTACATAAAACCAGAGTTAAAATCATTTCAAGCTGCTGCTGCAAAAGCAAATCTTAACCCGAAAAAAGATTTCTATGCTGTCATTGCTGACCCAAAAGGTGCAGACTCTTATCCTATCGTAGCGGCAACATTCATACTTGTTCCGGCTGAGAAAAAAGAGATGGACAAAAAAGTTACGGCATTCTTTGACTGGTCATACAAAAATGGTCAAGATATTGCAAAAAGCCTAGGTTTTGTTCCTCTACCAGATACTCTTGTAGCAAAAGTTGAAAAATACTGGGAAACAAAAGGCATCAAATAAAGAATTAAAACCATTTATGTAATCTCTTTGTAATCAAATTTTTATATAATATCGGTATGAATTTCAAATAGGTACATAAATGGAAAAACTCTTTCAAAAGATCTCGTTTACAAGTGCGTCTTTAGTTCTAGCCTTGTTGCTTGGTATATTTACAACCCTTTTCATCTCTGCTAAACCGGCGATAGATGAATTTGGGTTGCATTTTCTCGTTGACAAACGCTGGAATCAAGAGGTTCCCCTCTCAAACGCAGCCACTCCAAACGCAGCACTATCCGATACACAAGCAGATATCAGTGATGATGTCATATCCGACGAAGATGATGACGATATGATCCTTGATGAAGATGATGAAGCATCTGTTGATACGAAAACCGTTTACGGCGGGCTTGTACCTATTATTGGAACCCTCTTTTCTACCATTATCGCGCTTGCTTTTGCACTGCCTATTGCTATGGGAATTGCCGTCTTCTTGGCAGAGATTGCTTCAAAGAACATCTCCAAGTTCGTTGGTATGGCCATTGAACTGCTTGCGGCTATTCCGAGTATTATCTTTGGTATGTGGGGACTGTACTATTTTGCCCCTATCATTGCTGAAGCCTTTGGCGGCTATCAGGTCTCACTCCTTACTGCGGGGCTTGTGCTTGGTGTTATGATCTTACCCTTTATGGCAGCTGTTACACGTGATAGTATGAACACCACTCCCGATGTTTTAAAAGAGTCTGCATACGCTTTGGGTGCAACAAAGTTTGAAGTGGTAAAAGATATCATCTTTCCATACTCTAAAGTCGGTATCATCGGTTCTATCATCTTAGCACTGGGGCGCGCTCTTGGTGAGA
>JALUZQ010000051.1 GCA_027011725.1 Sulfurimonas sp.
TACCCTGCCTGCAGCATCAAAGGCAATGCGATAACACTCATCATAACAACCGAAGCTGAAACTATTCCCGTCGAAGCAGCAAGGATGGCACCGACTAACACGACACTCACACCGAGTCCACCGCGAGCACCTTTAAAAAGTGCGCTCATTGACATCAAAAGTTTCTCAGCCATACCGGACTTCTCTAAGATAAGCCCCATCATGATGAAGAGTGGCACAGCCATCAGCGTTGTATTGCTCATGATACCGTAGATACGAAACGGTAAAATATTAAAGACCTCAAAGCCTACATCGGGAGTAAAGAAGGCGAACATCATCGCTACCCCACCAAAGGCAAAGGCAACAGGCACACCAAAAAGCAGCAGTAAAAGTGCAACAGCGAACATTATCAAAGCTATCATAGTTCACGCAACCTTTTAATGTCACTCCAAAGTTCTTTAAAAGCCTGCAGTGCCAATAATATAAATGCCAAAGGCATCAATGACTTCACTATCCAGCGGTATTTCAAACCACCCGGATCCGAGGAAGCCTCATGCTGTACATAGCTCAACTCCACAAAACCAATGCCAATGTAGATGATCAAAAAAGAGAGTGGCAGCACAAAGAGAACAAAGGAAATAATATTGACAATTGCCTTTGTTTTAGGGGAGAATCTGTCATAAAAAATGTCCACACGAACATGGGCATTATTGCGTAAAGTGTACGCGATACTCAGCAGTATCACGACATCGAAAAAGTGCCATTCAAGTTCCTGTAAGGCAGTGGAGCCCTCAGAAAAGAGATAACGACTCGTAGCGTCAAAGACTACTAATATAACAAGCAGTGCAAGAATAAAGGCTGTTAAATAAGAAACATACTTTGTAATGCTATCTATTACTTTCACGCTACTCTATCCCTTCATTTAAAAATAGTATTTCAACATAATTCTAAAAGTCTGTTCATCTTTTTTTTTCTCAACAGCTATTTTATCTTTATAATCGTATTTTAGCACTATTTGCTTATTCTGAGATAATCGAAAACCTTGAGAGGCTTTTATGAGCATCTGTGTTTCACCACTATCATAGACTCTTTGTGTAAATTCTACGTTCGTATTGAAATCTTTATATTTGTCGACATTACAACCGATACTCCCGCCTACTCCGGCATGAAACTTACTGTTTTGATACAAAACAGGATCCCCTAAAACATAAAAGAATCCAAGTTCATTACCCCAAGAAAAACCTGCTCCAACACTAAAACCGAAGGTCGGATTTTGCGTGAGGTAGTCATTGTCCCAACCTATCTTTGTACGCCATGAAAAATTCTTAAAAAAGAGACTTCTTTGTGCAATGGAAACAATAGAGATAATAGTTGCCTCTTCGATTTTTGTCTCTTTTTTAGATGTAGAGGCTAAAAGATTTAAAAACTCTATCTGTGTTCCGCGTAAAAAACCATATTCGCTATCTTCAAGGTCGTGGTATGCCGGTCGAACACCCAGATAGCCTACAAAATCACCATCTTTGATACCCGCACCTAGTTGTGTACGAAAAGCTCTATGCCCATCAATAGGATTTGGCGGTGTTTTGATTTCTAAAGGTTTAGTGATACCGAGTTTGGCACGCGCAGTCGTCATGGCATGAAAGAGTTCGAGATACTCCTCTTTTTTGACTTTTCCACGACTGTACTGATACTCAAGATACTCCACACCACTCTCTAAAATATAGCGTTTTTGATCAATATCTATCGCTCTATTATTCTCAATTTGGCTTGCCTTTATTTTTCCTTCAACAAGTTGAATCGGCAGAGTATTCAGTTTTTCATCGAGCAGTGTTTCATACTTCAGTAGCTTTGTCCGCTTCGATGGTCTATAGTGCTCGGCAGTAATGATACCGGCCTGTTTTACGACATGCACTGTCTCAAGTGGAATAACCTGATAGGTAAATTTATTACGCAGTTGCAGCGTTGGCCGTGCCACTTCAAGCAGCCAGAGCATATTGTACGAGCAGTTCTCCGTAAAAAAATAATAAAAAGAGTTGGTGCCATTAAGCTCCCAAATATGCCGAAACATCGCTACTGTCTCTTCTTGCGTGAGGTTTAAGTCATATTCCCATATGTCACGCTGTTCACTGTCACGATACTCTTTGAGCTTTTCATAATAGGGCAATAAAGAATATCTTCCATAATAACCGCCAACCAAACCTTTTATGGCAAAAACAATACCATTTTCTTTCTCGGCATCTGCATTGGCTGCATAATTGACAGCGTAAGAGAGCAGCTTGGAGTTAAAAGAGGAGTTTATACGAAGAAAGGTATGTCCGAACATAGAAGCAGGTGAATTGATATGAGCTGCGGGAAATACAAGCGTAGCAGATTTTGGATCGACCCGTTGAAATATTTTCTCATACTCTTTACATGTTGCAGTTGGAAAATCTGTTGCATGCAGCTCTTTTTTAAGCCAAAAATAACGCGCAGGAAACTTACATATACTTGAGTTGTCATCTTTTACTTCATCAGAGAAAAAAGCCTCTAATGTAGCTTGTAGTTCTGCTGCAGGGTCTGTCGCACCATTTTTTGCAAAGAAAAAATTTGGATCATCGATCTCACTCACATCACCATTCATATGCAGTAAAAGATGCCAATAGTGTTTTTGAGAAAGATGTAGTTGTTGTGCTTGATTTTTATAATTTTGAACACTTTGAGCCCAAAGGAGATGTGTGTTTAAAAGTATAAAAACAGAAAATATAAAGAATTTAATCATAAAACCTTATTGAGAGGAACTGTTCACGCAGATGTATTGTCTGCGTGAAGCGTGGAATTATAGCGCTGTTGTAGAGATATTATCTAAAACATCAGCCATTTTAACTGATTTGCTGCTATAGATTTTGTTGTAGTTTGCTTGAAGTGCTGCATTGAAAGCTACTTTGTCTTGAACTTGTAAAAGTTCATCTAAAGTATCTAATGATTCACCATGACCAACTGCAATCTCTTTTGCTAAGATGTCCATGTTAGAAGCAACGAACTCTTGTGCTCTCTCGTTCATAACGAGTTTTGTCTTTTTACATCCAGAAGTTCCTGAAGTAATACCGAAAGTCTGGTTTCCAGACGTACCATTTGTTGTCGCTTGAAGTGCAAGCATTACTGCTGATGAATTATCTTTGATAATCACTGACCCAAGTCCACAACCTGTTTGAGAGTTTGGAGTAGCAAATGCTGCACTTGATAATGCAGCAACTGCTGCTAAACTTACTAACAATCTTTTCATTTTAACACCTTTTTTGTAAGATTCTCTATTGTAAACAAACTAAGCTTAATAGTTTCTGTTATTAGATAAAATTCGGTGCATCATTAGCAAAAAGAATAATATCACCTGCTTTGGTCTGGTTTGCCAAGACTTCTGTCAAGGCTGCTTTATCTGCAAGCATTATTTTATTTGCGACATTGAGGTTCTTTTCAAACAAATCTGCATTGAGTGAACCTGTAACAATAACTATATCAAAAACATTGTTAATTGCCTCTATGAGCTTAAGATTGAGTTCATCACTGCTCTCAACTAAGCCTGGAGTTACAATGACTTTACGCCCATCATGTGTAGAACAGAGGCGTACACCTTCAAGCATACCGTCT
>JALUZQ010000052.1 GCA_027011725.1 Sulfurimonas sp.
GTTGATTGTTGAGCCTATTTCAAAAATATCTACGAGGGTGTGGAGCTCTGTAAATATTGTTTTGAAATCTTTTTGCGTCAGTTCCAAATCTTCAACATGCTCTCTGTCTTGCAAAATTTTAAGCGTTATCTTTTTACCACTGTTTTGTTCTATGAAGTTTTTTAACTGAGGAAGCTTATGCATCTCCCAGAGTTGTAAACGCAGTAGAATATGCTGTACTCCTAGTTCATCTACAAGTGCTTGTGTCTCTTTCATCTCTCTCTCAAAATCAACGCCGAGTGAGAAAAACTCTTGAGAATTGACCTCCTTTCTTCGTACAAATGGCATTGCAAGCAGTGAAAAAGGGAGTAAAATTAGAGAGAGTAAAAATGTAGTGATGAGAGATGAGCGCTCTTTGAGACGCATACTCTTTTTGTATGTTTTGTCTTTTAGTTGTGTAGGTTGGTCGGAGTAGTTATCCCAAGAAAATGGTGCTTGCATTATTTCATCCAGTGTGTCGATTTAAGCAGGTTTGCCTGCGCGGAGTCTATGCTTAGTAGCAGAGTTTTAAGTCTTTTTGTATTGTTGTTCTCTTTTGTGTTGACAAAGTTTTTGAAGTTGTATTGTACCGTATCTTTTGCATCTGTCAGTGCCACAGTTGAGCCTTGTTTGGCAAAAGCAAAGCGTTCATTTACTGTTGTGTCAAAAAGAGAGTTTCCGATTTGTGTAAAATCATTCTGCCAGCCGAGATAATCCATAATAGTCGTTTTGATGTCAATGTGGGAGCCGACTGTTTTATCTGTATGGTGTGTGAATATTTTAGGCGCATAGATAATGAGAGGAATATGAAACGCAGGCATCTGCACACTTCTGTCTTTAATATGTTTAGGATTCTCCTGTTTTGCCTGATTCGCATGGTCTGCTGTAAAGATGAAAATGGTACGATCAAACCACGGCTCTTTTTTACATCGCTGCATAAATTCGCCAATTTTAGCATCTGTGTAGCTGAGTGTGTTTAAAAAACCGCCCTCTGTTTTTACACTTTGTGGATATTTTTCCCATTTTTTTCCGGGTGAGTAGTAGGGAGCGTGTGTTGAAGCAGTAAAACTAAAGCTCAAAAACGGCTCTTTTATGGTGTGGAGCTTAGAAGATAAAAAGCGAAACATATCGCCATCCCAAACACCAAAGTGCGGGTTGCCGTGCTCTTCATGAGATCTTGGCATATCCTCTGCACCGTAATAATCTTCAAAGCCTGCCAAGCGGCTGAGTTTGTCAATGCGAAATGAGCCTCTGTCTGAGCTTTGCATAGCGATGGTCGTGTAACCGTTTGCATCTGCCTCTTTGCCGAGATAACTCAGCCTGTACAGCTCTAAACCTTCGCCGAATTTTTCAAACCCGACAGGCTGGATGATGCCTGTATAGATGGAGGTGATGCCCTCTTGGGAACGTTGTCCATTTGCATAGAAGTTTGTAAAGAGGATGCCGTTTTTTGCCATTTTATCAAGGTTTGGTGTGACACCATAGTCGTTGTGTGCAAGGGCATCGACATATTTTGCACTCAGACTCTCTACCATGACTATGACAACATTGTAGCTGCGTTTAGGAGAGGGCTTGTAGTGCCTCATAAGTGGATATGCAGCATCAGAGTAGAGTGTTTTTTGTGATGCTATGGCCTCTTTTACATTTTTTATGGCTTGGGGGAGTTTTATGACAGAGTGGTTAATGCTTTTTCTATTACTTGCTCTATAAAAACAGAAAAAACCGTTGAGTGCGAGGTTTCCTGATTGGAGTTTGTTGACTGCAAAAGCATCTGAAATTCCAAAGGACATACCTGAGAGTTTCCCACGAATGCCCACAAACGCAATGATGAAAATAAGTAAAATATTGAGCCATTCACGTTTTTTTGCCTCTTGTTTGAGGATGTCCGCAGCAAATATTTTGTAAAACACACCGACGATGATGATAAATATGATAGAAGAGATAATACTCTGCACAGGGTAGTAATCTTTTGCCATATCGACCAGAATGCCGACATCATTTCCTATGACTTTAAGCTCATCACTCAGATGACGATTGACAAATCCGAAGTAGAGGGAATCGCCGATATTGAAAAAGACGATGCCTGCGATGAGCAGCCCCCAAATCACGCCAAGTGTTATGCGGTACTTTTTGTTGTAAACGAAGTGAAACGGGAGTAGGAGTGCAACCCATAGCAAAGATGTGAAAGTAAAGATAATCATCATATCTACACGTAAACCCATAAAGAACGATGCAAGTTTTTCCCAAAGTGTCAGTGCTGAAAAATAATCAAGATAGGAGAAGTAAAAAAAGAGTCTCACGGCAAAAAGGAGTAAAAAGCTCAGTAGCAGTGCCCAAAGAACCTGTGAGTATTTTGTTTTAAATGTCATTGTTTTTTTTGACCTCATTGTAAATTGTTTGATATCTCAAAGCCATAGTAGCTGCACAATAGTTGTGAATGTTCTTTTTGGCATTGGCTGCCAAAGTCTTTGCTTTTTCTTTGTCATTGTAAAGTTCTAAAAGTGCCTCTTGTATAGCTGTTGAGTCTTTTACTGGGGTGAGTAGTCCATTTATGCCATCATCGATGATGTCCACAATACCACCAACTTCACTTGCAATGATAGGTGTACCAAGCTGCATGACATCGAGTAGGATTGAGCCTAGTCCTTCATTGTTTGAAGGAAAAACAAAGAGATCAAAGCTGCTGATGTAGTCGTTGACATTGTTCACAAAGCCCTCAAATGTTACATTTGTAAGCCCTTTGGCCTGCTCTTTGAGTTTGGCTTCATCTTGACCTCTACCGACAAAGATGAAATGTATGTCAGGATGAGAACTTTCAACTGCTTTGGCAACTTCTATTAAATAAGATTGTCCTTTATGCCCATCATCGAGTGCGCCGACATTTCCTACAAGATACTTCCCTTCAAATCTTTTTTTGATCGCATCTACCTTGTCTAAATGCAGCGCTGCGTTTGTAAATGCACTTGGGATTATCTGGGTTTTTGCTTTGGGTGCTACTTTGAGTATTTCACTCTCTATGGCTCTTGAGAGAGCTACGACTTTAGCTGCGTTTGTATAGATCTTTTTATTTAAAAAGTTGTTTTTTATAGGGTTGTCCACACGTCTTGTAATGATGTACGGTACAGATGTCAGTAAATGAGCAAAGTATGCGAACTGTGCTGCTTTTGTCTCGTGTGCATGGAGCAGTGAAGCTCCCTTTATTGCACTTATATGCAGGATGTATGGTTTGTCTATCTCTAGTATTTCGAGGTTTTTGATCTGCTCACAACGTTGTGTAAGTTCTGAGCCTTTGCGGACAATGAGTTTTTGTTTCAATCCGAGTTTTGAAAGTTCTTCTATGAGCAGCTGCGTTTGACGCTCGCCACCGCGAAAACCTTTGGCAAAATTAAGATGAACAAGCAGCACTTTTACTGCTCCCAAAGAGATTGTGAAGCGTTTTTAGAGTTCCGCATCTCGATGAGTTTTGCATATTTCATATAGGAGTTGATAGATGCCGTAAGTGAGATGGTAAGCCCGTCAAGCCCCTGCATAAAGCCTCTTTGTAAGAAGTATTTTCTAAAAAATGCCGACATAAAGTGTAAAAAT